>NZ_JADZGH010000026.1:0-17858 GCF_015865005.1 Rhodococcus sp. CX | reverse complement strand
GTCCTGACACCGTGATCCGGCTACTCGTCGTAGGAACCTTCCTCACCCTCCTCACCTTCTGGCTGCACCGCCGCTACGTCCGCGCCCCCGAACTGCGCGGGCCGGCCGCCATCGCCGCCACCACCGTCCTCGTCGCCGGAGCCGCCCTCACCCTCACCGCCTCCCTCGTCGGCACCACCCTCGACCCCGCCTGGGCACGCCCCCTCGGCTACCTCGGCTGGACCTGGCTCGCCGTCCTGCTGTACCTGACGCTCTGGGCCGTCGTGATCGGCCTGACCCGCCTCGCGAACCGGCTGTCCTGGTCCCTGCGACGCACCGAACGACCCACCGCCCCCTCCCGACGCCGCACCCTGCGCATCGCCACCGCCGTCGCCGCCCTCACCTCGGTCACCGCCGTCGCATACGGAACCGTCGAAGCCTCCCACCCCCGCATCGCGCACGTGCGGGTACCGCTCCAGCGCCTGCCCGCCGAATTCGACGGGCTGCGCGTCGCCCTCGTCACCGACCTGCACGTCGGCCCGGCGCGCGGCGCGGACTTCACCCGCAAGGTCGTCGACCTCGTCGCCGGCGAGAACCCCGACCTGATCGTGCTCGGCGGCGACCTCAGCGACGGCACCATCGCGCGCGTCGCCGCCGACCTCGAACCCCTCCGGGACCTGGACGCACCACTCGGGGTGTTCGGGGTCAGCGGCAACCACGAGTACTACTCCGACGACGCCCTGGCCTGGCTCGACCACTGGGAAACCCTGGGCGTGCAGACACTGCGCAACGAACACGTCACCCTCACCCGCGGCGCCGACAGCATCGACATCGCCGGGGTGTACGACTGGACGGCCCCCGCCCCGCACGAAGCCGACCTCGCGGCGGCCCTCGACGGCCGCGACCCGAACCGGTTCGTGCTGCTCGTCGCGCACCAGCCCCGCCAGGTACTCGACGCCGCCGAACTCGGCGTCGACCTGCAACTGTCCGGCCACACCCACGGCGGCCAGATGTGGCCGCTCGGCCTGTTCGTGCCCCTGGCCAACCCGAGCGTCACCGGACTCGACCGGTTCGACGACACCACGCTCTACACCTCGCGCGGCGCCGGCGCGTGGGGGCCACCCGTCCGCGTCGCGACACCCCCCGAGATCACGATCCTCGAACTCGTCACCGAACCCTGATCGAATCCGGACCCCTGCGTGCCCGGACCCCTGCGGTCAGGCCCCGACGTACTGCGCGAGGTGCTGCCCCGTCAGCGTCGAGCGCGCGGCGACCAGGTCCGCCGGGGTGCCCTCGTAGACGACCCGGCCACCGTCGTGGCCGGCACCGGGTCCGAGATCGATGATCCAGTCGGCGTGCGCCATCACGGCCTGATGGTGCTCGATGACGATCACCGACTTCCCCGCATCCACGAGCCGATCCAGCAGCGCGAGCAGGTTCTCCACGTCGGCGAGATGCAGGCCCGTCGTCGGTTCGTCGAGGATGTACACGTCGCCGCTCTCGCCCATCTGGACGGCCAGCTTGAGACGTTGCCGCTCGCCGCCGGACAGCGTCGTGAGCGGCTGCCCGATCTTGATGTAGCCGAGTCCCACGTCGGCGAGGCGAGCGAGGATCCGGTGCGCCGCCGGGATCTTCGCCTCGCCCGACCCGAAGAACTCCTCGGCCTCGGCCACCGACATGTTCAGGACCTCGTCGATGTCCCTGCCGCCGAACCGGTACTCGAGCACCTCGGCCTGGAATCGCTTGCCCTCGCACACCTCGCACGGCGTCGCCACCCCGGCCATCATCGCCAGGTCCGAGTACACGACACCCGCACCGTTGCAGTTCGGGCACGCACCCTCCGAATTCGCGCTGAACAGAGCGGGTTTCACCCCGTTCGCCTTCGCGAACGCCTTGCGGATCGGCTCCAGCAGACCCGTGTACGTCGCCGGATTGCTGCGCCGCGACCCCTTGATCGCCCCCTGATCGATCACGACGACACCGTCCCGGCCCGCGACCGACCCGTGGATCAGCGAACTCTTCCCCGACCCCGCCACACCCGTCACGACGACGAGCACCCCGACCGGAATGTCGACGTCGACGTCCTGCAGATTGTGGGTGTCCGCCCCACGGATCTCGAGTGCCCCCGACGCCGTCCGCACCGAAGTCTTCAGTGCCGCACGGTCGTCCAGATGCTTACCGGTCAGCGTCCCACTCGACCGCAGCCCCTCGACCGTGCCCTCGAACACGATCTCGCCACCGTCGGCCCCGGCGCGCGGGCCGAGATCGACCACATGATCGGCGATCGCGATCGCCTCGGGCTTGTGCTCGACGACGAGCACCGTGTTTCCCTTGTCGCGCAACTGCAACAGCAGTTCGTTCATCCGCGCGATGTCGTGCGGATGCAGGCCGATCGTCGGCTCGTCGAACACATAGGTCACGTCGGTGAGCGACGACCCGAGATGCCGGATCAGCTTGGTGCGCTGCGCCTCGCCACCGGACAGGGTGCCGGCAGGCCGGTCGAGGCTCAGATAGCCGAGTCCGATGTCGACGAACGAATCGAGGGTCCGGCTCAGCGATTTCAGCAGCGGGGCGACCGACGGCTCGTCCAGCCCCCGCACCCATTCGGCGAGGTCGCTGATCTGCATCGCGCAGGCGTCGGCGATGCTGATGCCGGCGATCTTCGACGACCGGGCCTCCGCCGAGAGACGGGTGCCCTCACAGTCGGGACACGTCTGGAAGGTGACGGCCCGGTCCACGAATGCCCGGATGTGCGGCTGCATCGCCTCCCGGTCCTTGGACAGAAACGACTTCTGGATCTTCGGGATCAGGCCCTCGAACGTGATGTTGATGCCGTCGACCTTGACCTTCGTCGGCTCCTTGTACAGCAGATCGTTCAGCTGCTTCTTCGTGAACTTCGAGATCGGCTTGTCGGGGTCGAAGAATCCGCATCCGCGGTAGATCCGGCCGTACCAGCCGTCCATGCTGTACCCGGGGATCGTCAGCGCACCCTCGTTGAGGGACTTGCTGTCGTCGTACAGCGCGGTGAGATCGAAATCGGAGACCTTGCCCATGCCCTCGCAGCGCGGGCACATGCCACCGGTGATGCTGAAACTGCGGCGTTCCTTCACGGTCCGGCCGGCCTTCTCGACCGTCACCGCCCCGGCGCCGCTGAGCGACGCCACGTTGAACGAGAACGCCTGCGGCGAACCGATGTGCGGCTTGCCCAGCCGGCTGAACAGGATGCGCAACAGCGTGTTGGCGTCGGTCGCGGTGCCGACCGTCGACCGCGGATTCGCGCCCATCCGCTCCTGATCGACGATGATCGCCGTGGTCAAGCCCTCGAGCACATCCACGTCCGGACGAGCGAGCGTCGGCATGAATCCCTGCACGAACGCGCTGTACGTTTCGTTGATCATGCGCTGCGACTCGGCTGCGATCGTCGCGAACACCAGCGAACTCTTCCCGGATCCCGACACCCCGGTGAAGACCGTCAGCCGTCGCTTGGGAATCTCGAGATCGACGTTCTTGAGGTTGTTCTCGCGAGCCCCGTGCACCCGGATCAGGTCGTGACTGTCGGCAGGGTGTCGCCCCCCGGTGGGCGCCGTCCCCGTAGCTGTCTCGGTCGTCGTGCCCATCGCATTTCCCCGTTCCGTTCTGTTCGCTCTCACCCCGGTTACCCGCCGGAGCAGTATCGCCGATCGGTGTGACAACCCCGGACGGATTCACCTGTCCCGGCGCCCGATCCGCGCATTCTCCTGCTGCTGCTTCCCCCGAGAGAACACACCCACGCCGGCGGCTCTGCCGTCCGGGGCCTCGTCATCGCACCTCGTTGATGCGGATCATGTTTCCCGCGGGGTCGCGCACCGCGCAGTCCCGGATCCCGTAGGGCTGCTCGATGGGCTCCTGGACGATCTCCGCGCCACCGGCTTCGAGCGCCGCGAAGGTCGCGTCCAGGTCGGGTGTCGCCAGCGTGAGCATCGCAAACGTGCCCTTGGCCATCATTTCGCTGATCACGCGCCGCTCCTCGTCGGTGATTCCGGGATCCGCGGCGGGCGGATTCAGGACGAGCGACGTCTCGGGCTGGGCGGGATGCCCGAGAGTGATCCAGTACATGTCGTTGTAGCCGACCTCCTTGCGCACCTCGAAACCGAGCAGGTCCCGATAGAACGCGAGGGCGGCGTCACGGTCGTCGTGCGGAAGGAACGCGTTGTGGATGGTGAGGTTCATGGCGACCACGCTAGATTCGGGACGCGGCCGACGCTTCTCGAATCCTGATCGGTCTCGTCAC
Source organism: Rhodococcus sp. CX (assembly GCF_015865005.1). Classification (NCBI taxonomy): domain Bacteria; kingdom Bacillati; phylum Actinomycetota; class Actinomycetes; order Mycobacteriales; family Nocardiaceae; genus Rhodococcus; species Rhodococcus sp. CX. The sequence continues at coordinate 13,609 of NZ_JADZGH010000026.1, read as the reverse complement.
CTGTTTCGTGACGCACGAAGGCATCTCGGCGTCCGAGCGCGCCTGCGCGCGGTACACGCTCGGAGACACCCCCACCAGCTCGGTGAATCGCGTGCTGAATGTCCCGAGGGACGAACACCCGACCTCGAAACACACCTCGGTGACGCTCAGATCGCCACGTCGCAACAGCGCCATCGCCCGCTCGATCCGACGCGTCATCAGGTAGGTGTACGGCGGTTCGCCGTAGGCCAGGCGGAACTGCCGGCTCAGATGGCCCGCCGACATGTGCACGTCCCGCGCGAGCTGTTCCACGTCCAGCGGCCGGGCGTACTCGCGGTCGATGCGGTCCCGGACCCGGCGCAGCCGTGCCAGATCCCGCAATCGTTCGGAGTCTGCTCGCGTCGCCACGTCTCCATGCTCGCACGGCCCATCGCGGATGGGTGAGCGATGCGGGACGTGAGGTAACAGGTGTCGTGCGGCGTGCTGGGTGAGGTAGTGTTCGGTTTTTATTTGCGTTCCGTCTTGTGCAGAATATTTCGATCGAAGCTCGGGGTGCCGGTCTCACCGGCACCCCGAATCGGACGATCAGTCGGCGTACGCCTCGAGCGGCGGGCAGGAACACACGAGGTTACGGTCCCCGTGTGCCCCGTCGATGCGCCGGACGGACGGCCACACCTTCGCGCGCGACTTCCCCAGCGGGAACACCGCGATCTCCCGCGTGTACGGGTGGTTCCACTCCCCGACCAGGCATTCCGCCGTGTGCGGAGCACCGCGCAGCGGGTTGTCGTCGACCGGCCACTCCCCTGCCCCGACGCGGTCGATCTCCTTGCGGATCGAGATCATCGCGTCGACGAAGGCATCGAGTTCGGCCGGATCCTCGCTCTCGGTCGGCTCCACCATCAGCGTTCCCGCGACCGGGAAACTCATGGTCGGCGCGTGGAACCCGTAGTCCGCCAACCGCTTCGCCACGTCGTCGACGGTGACGCCGGTGTCCTTGGTGATCTGGCGCAGATCGAGGATGCACTCGTGCGCGACCATGCCGTTCTCGCCGGTGTACAGCACCGGGAAGTACTCGTCGAGACGGCGGGCGATGTAGTTGGCGGACGCGATGGCCGTCAGCGACGCACGGCGCAGGCCCTGCGCACCCATCAGCTTGATGTACGCCCACGTGATCGGCAGGATCGACGCCGAACCGTAGGGCGCGGCCGACACGGGTCCGGCGCCCCCGAGCTCGGGTTCCTCCGGATGACCCGGCAGGTAGGGCGCGAGGTGCTCGCGGACACCGATCGGTCCCACCCCCGGCCCGCCGCCGCCGTGCGGAATGCAGAACGTCTTGTGCAGGTTCAGATGGCTCACGTCGCCACCGAACTTGCCCGGGCGCGCAAGCCCGACGAGCGCGTTGAGGTTCGCCCCGTCGATGTACACCTGACCGCCCGCGTCGTGGACGGCCCCGCAGATCTCGGCGATCTCGTGCTCGTACACACCGTGGGTCGACGGGTAGGTGATCATGATCGCGGCCAGGCGCTCGGCATGATCGGCGATCTTCGCGCGCAGATCGTCGAGATCGACATCGCCGTTCGGACGGCACGCAACGACCTCGACCCGCATCCCGGCCATCACCGCGGAGGCCGCGTTGGTGCCGTGGGCGCTCGACGGGATGAGGCACGTGTCGCGATGGTCGTCGCCCCGGTCGAGGTGGTAGTGCCGGATCGCGAGCAGACCGGCGTATTCGCCCTGGCTGCCGGCGTTGGGCTGGAGGCTGACGCGGTCGTAACCGGTGATCGCGGCGAGCCAGCCCTCGAGGTCCGCGATCAGCCGGCGGATCCCGGCGGTCTGCTCCGCGGGTGCGAACGGGTGCAGGTCGGCGAACTCCGGCCAGGTGATCGCTTCCATCTCGACGGCGGCGTTGAGCTTCATCGTGCACGAGCCGAGCGGGATCATCGTCCGGTCGAGCGCCAGGTCCTTATCCGACAGCCGCCGCAGGTACCGCATCATCGCGGTTTCGGTGCGGTACTTCGTGAACGACTCGTGCTGCAGGAATGCGCTGGTGCGGGCCAGTGCGGCCGGGAGCGCCGATCCCTCGCTCTGCGCGGTGCCCGGGGCGCCGAAGGCGTCGAGCACCGTGCCGATGTGCGCGCTGGAGGTCGCTTCGTCGCAGGAGATGCCGACGTGGTCGTCGTCGACGAGGCGCAGGTTGAGGCCCGCCTCGCGAGCGGTCGTGACGATCTGTACGGCGCGACCGGGAACCCGGGCCAGAACGGTGTCGAAGAACTCGGCGTGCACGATCTCGATGCCGGCGGCGCGCAGCGCGGCGGCGAGGGTTTCGGCGTGCGCCGCGACCCGGCGTGCGATCGCGGTCAGGCCGTCGGCGCCGTGGTACGAGGCGTACATCGCGGCCAGGACCGCCAGCAGAACCTGCGCGGTGCAGATGTTGCTCGTCGCCTTCTCGCGGCGGATGTGCTGTTCACGGGTCTGCAGGGCCAGCCGGTAGGCGGGATCTCCGTCCGCATCGACGGACAGGCCGACCAGGCGGCCCGGAAGGTTGCGGGTGTGCGCCGTGTTCACGGCGAGGTAGCCGGCGTGCGGGCCACCGAAGCCCATGGGCACACCGAAGCGCTGGGTGGTGCCGAAGCAGGCGTCCGCGCCCTGCTCGCCGGGCGGGGTGATCAACGTCAGGGCCAGCAGGTCGGCGCCCACCGCCACGAGTGCACCGCGGTCGTGTGCGGCGGCGATGATCGGGGCGGCGTCGAACACCCGTCCGGATGCGCCGGGGATCTGGAGGATGACCCCGAAGAAGTCGCCCTCCGGCAGTCCGTCGTCGACGAGATTCGCGGTGACGATCTTGATGCCCAGCGGCTCGGCGCGGGTGGCGAGGACGGCCGCGGTCTGGGTGAAGAGATCGGAGTCGACGAGCACGCGGGGGCTCTTCGACTTGCGGTTGGCGCGGCGGAGCAGGGTCATCGCCTCAGCGGCGGCGGTGCCTTCGTCGAGCATCGACGAGTTCGCGACCTCCATGCCGGTGAGGTCGGAGACCATCGTCTGGAAGTTGAGCAGGGCCTCGAGCCGGCCCTGGCTGATCTCCGGCTGGTACGGGGTGTACGCCGTGTACCACGCCGGGTTCTCGATGATGTTGCGCAGCAGCACCGGCGGCGTGAGGGTGCCGTAGTAGCCCTGACCGATCATCGAGGTCGCCACGGTGTTCTGCGCCGCGAGCTCGGTCAGCGCGGCCAGCACCTCGTGTTCGGACAGCGGCGCGTCCAGCACGTCCAGCCCGTCGGCGATCCCTCCGGTGGCCGGGTCCAGGATCGCGGCCGGCAGTGCCTTCGCCGCGAGGTCTGCGAGTGCGTCGACGCCGACGACGTCGAGGATGCGGCGCAGTGCCGCCTGATCGGGGCCGACGTGACGGTCGGCGAACGTGGAGGTGACGGCATCTGTCATGTGCGATTCCCGGGTGATCGGAGGTCCACGTCCGCGCACGGTCGCACGGCGTGCTTCCCTCCCCCTCTGTCGCGAGCTCGGCGGGCGAGCGCCTGAGAGATTCGGTGACCGGACGTCCGGTCCCTTTCCCCGTGGGCGGGTGGGTGCTCCCACCGCTTTCCAGAGGCGTCGGAGCCCGCACGGTCCTCGGTACCTGAGAGATTGACGGGGAGGTGCTGCTCCTTCGGTGCCCGGATCGGATCCGGAACTCTCCCGTGCGGCGGCGACGCATTGGCGATTCTAGTCCACGGCGATCGCCGCAATCGCGGTCACGGACGCCTTCACGGTGTGATGAACGTCTAAAATCCCCGGCTCTAGCCGATGCGGCGATTGATGCGGTTGCGGCGACGGGACGCAAGCTCGTCCTCGGGTCGCTGCTCGGCGGCGCCTCCGTCGGCGCGCTCGGCCGGGAAGTCCGCGATGCTGCCGGTCAGCTCGCGCATCGCACCGCTGACCGCGATACCGAACACGCCCTGTCCGCCCTGCAGTAAATCGACGACTTCCTCGGGCGACGTACATTCGTACACGGTGGTGCCGTCGGAGAACAGCGTGATCTTCGCCAGGTCCCGCACCCCGCGCTCACGCAGGTGATCGACCGCGACGCGGATGTTCTGCAGCGAGATGCCCGTGTCCAGCAACCGCTTGACGATCTTGAGGACCAGGATGTCCTTGAACGAGTACAGTCGCTGGCTTCCGGAACCGGCTGCGCCACGGATCGACGGCACGACGAGGTTCGTTCGAGCCCAGTAGTCGAGCTGGCGGTAACTTATTCCGGCGATCTGGCATGCGATCGGAACGCGATAACCGACGAGTTCGTCGGGAACCGAGTCGTCGGGGAACAGACCCGGCTGGATGTCGTCCGTTTGTTGCGTCGACGACATCGAGGTCGAGCGGTTCCCTTCGTCGATATCGCCGTGCCCCTGTCCCTGCGGCCGATCTCGCACTGTGTTGACTCCCTCTTACGTGCCCACCCGTCGCCCCGTAACAACGGACGGGCGGATTCCCCCCCACCCATCCGATCGTCGCGTGCTAGTCAAGGCCCGTCGAGCAGATCCGAATTGCGGATTCACTCAGCGTACGCTCTGTCTCGAGCGTAGGGCAGCAACACGCCGACCGGTCGTAAAACCTTCGAGTCGTACCGCGTGCCCCGACCCGGAGGGATCGAGGCACGGTAGAACAGCCGATGACGTCCGATTCAGCCGTCCGTCGCCTTGAAGTCGTCGGGCGACACGGACTCGAGAAATTCCTTGAACTTCTCGACCTCGTCCTCCCGTTCGTCGGGCATGACGAGACCGGCCTCCGCCAGCACCGGTTCCTCGACGAAGACCGGTACACCGACGCGCAACGCTACAGCGACCGCGTCCGAAGGGCGGCACGACACGCGCATGCCACCCTGGAAAATCATGTCGGCGTAGAAGGTCCCCTCCTGCAGGTCCACGATCCGGATCTCCTGCAGGACATGCCCGAATGCTTCCAGAAGGTTCTTGATCAGATCGTGCGTCAGCGGACGCGCCGGTTCGACGCCCTGCTGTTCGAGCGCGATCGCAGTCGCCTCCATCTGACCGATCCAGATCGGCAGATACCTGTCGCCGTCGGCCTCTCGCAACAGCAGGACCGGCTGGTTCTGCGGCTGTTCGACCCGAATGCCCACTATCCGCATCTCGCTCATGCCGGTGCCTCCATCCCGCTGGCCGTCCGGGGACGAACCCCGCGTGGCAATCCTGCCTGAATTCTAGTGCGATCCGGCAAGCGCGTCAGGTGCCGGCGGCCGTCGGGGTTCTCACCGCGATCGCCGTCGGCGTGCACGAACGGTTCAGCGGTCGAGTGCGCCGTGAACCGCTGCCTTCACCAGGCACGTGTGCAGCGTCAGTGACAGCGCCGCCAACTCCCGGACCATCTCCTCGGCTCGCGCCCGCGCTCCCGCGTCGCGCCCCTTGGCGATCGGACCCGCGATCTGCGCGACCAGGCTCGCTTCCCGGTCCGCCGCGAGCTTGAACGCCCGCAGGTGCCGCACCTCGAGCCCGAACTCCGACATGGCCTTGGCGGTTCGGGCGAGCAGCACCGCGTCCCCGTCGAAGAATCCCGCCGCGCCCGGCACGATCAGCCCGGCACGAACCAACTCGGTCAGGAAGCCCACGTCGATCCCGGCGCGCTCGCACAGATCGTCGCGGCTCATGCGGACTTCACGGTCGGTGCGCAGCACCTCGGGCGAGACCTCGCCCGGCGCCACGGCCAACGGCCGTGGACGCTTCGGGCGGGACTCCACTGCGCCCACCGTTGCGGCACCTCGGTCGATCGCCTCGAGCTGTTCCTTGATCACCTTCAGGGGCAGGTACTGATCCCGCTGCGCGGTCAGCACGTACCGCAGTCGCTCGCAGTCCTCGATCGAGAAACGTCGATATCCCGAGGGCGTGCGTTCCGGGCTGATGAGCCCCTCGGCCTCGAGAAACCTGATCTTCGAGATCGTCACGTCCGGAAACTCCGGGCGGAGCCGATCGAGAACCGACCCGATCGACATTCCGCCCGGTGCCGTTTGGCGGGCAGCAGCGGTCATCAGCTACCTGCGCCCTGGTTTCCTCGCGGACCGGTGAGGAACACCAGCCGGAACTTTCCGATCTGCACCTCGTCGCCGTTCGCCAGCACCGCCGAATCGACAGGCTCGCGGTTGACGTAGGTGCCGTTGAGGCTTCCCACGTCGACGACCTGGAACTCACCCTCGTCCTGACGGAACTCGGCGTGCCGACGGCTGACGGTCACGTCGTCGAGGAATATGTCGCTGTCCGGGTGCCGTCCCGCGGACGTCGTCGGCTGGTCCAGCAGGAAACGCGATCCAGCGTTGGGTCCACGCTTGACGACAAGCAGTGCCGACCCGGCGGGCAGTCCCTCGACACCCGAGACCGGAGCCTCCGAGGTCGCCGCCCCCGAGCCGGCGGTTTCCAGTTCACTCAGGAAGTCGGCGCGAAACACCGAAGTGGTTTCCGCAGGGGTTTCCTCGTATCCCGCGTTGCCGTTCTCGCTCACCGTTACTCCTTATCCGTTCGACCGATCGGGCAAACCACCCCGACCGGTCGTTGTTTCGTTCAGCCACGATCACTTTCGACTACGGACCCGCGCCCCCGACAACGGCACACGCCTGACACGACCGTACCCTGAGCCGGCTCCCCGGCGTAGGCGGACGCGGTTGTCGCGCACGGGAACCGTCAGTTTTCGATGAGAGCGCGGTAGGCGTCGGCGTCCAGCGTCTCGCCGAGCGCCGCGTCCAGCTCACCCTCGCTACCGACCTCGACGTCGACGAGCCACCCTCCGCCGTAGGGAGCCGAGTTCACCAGCTCGGGGTTCGCCTCCAGATCCGTGTTGACCGCAACCACTTTCGCGCTGATCGGCGCGTACACGTCCGAGACGCTCTTCGTCGATTCGACCTCGCCGAAGGATTCACCGGCGGTCACCTCGGTCCCGGTCTCCGGCAACTGCACGAACACGACGTCGCCGAGCTGCGACTGCGCGTACGCGGTGATACCGATCCGCGCGGTGGTCGCGCTCGTCCGCTGCACCCATTCGTGTTCCGCCGTGTAACGCAGATCGGCGGGGGTTTCGAACTCACTCACGACAGGGTCCTTTCGGCGACGACATTCGTCACGAACGTCTGATTCAGTTTCCGGGCTGAGAGTATTGGCGCGCTTCGACCTGCCGCAAGGCGGACACGTCGACCTGCGGTGACTGTTCGATCACCAATGTTCCTCCGGTCCGCGCGACAGTGTCCACAACTCCGCCGGGGATGTTCAGCGCGGCCGCGAGGGTCGGTCCGTCCCCGATCGCGGTGACCGTGTACGGGGCGACGAGCGGGACGTCGTCGACGACCACGGCACCGCCGGGACCGGTCACCCACGAGTCCACGCCGATCCGGACGGGCGGGCCGCCGGCCCCGGCGATCTGGATGGCTTCCGCTCCGGCCGCACGCAACTCCTGGATCATGTCGAGGACGACCTCCGAGCCGACGCCGCGCACCGGATCGGTCACGGTCAGTACGACACCCGGGCCGGTGGCCGGGACCGTGCCGACCTGGATCGCCAGGTCCGAGAGCCGCGCGCGGGCCTCGTCGAGAGCGGCCTCCGATCCGTTCTGCTCCAGGCTGGTCAGCGTCGATTCGAGCGCGGTGATCTCCTGACGCAGCTCGGCCTCGGTGCGGTTCAGGTTGTCGAGCAGCACGAGCAGGTCGGCCGGGCGGGCCGAGTCGAGGGCATCACCGGATTCGGTGCTGCGGACCTGGGTGGCGATCGCGACGCCGAGCAGCACGATCAGCAGCCCGGCCAGGGCCGGGAAGAGCAGGCGGCCGCGGCGCGGGGCCGATTCCGGTGGGTCGTGCAGTTCGTGTCGTCCTTCGGCCACGGGTCACGCTCCGAACAGGCGGCGGCGCAGCGCGGACGCGTTGCCGAAGATGCGGATGCCGAGGACGACGATGACGGCGGTCGACAGCTGGGTGCCGACGCCGAGTTGGTCGCCGAGCCAGACGATCAGGGCCGCGACGAGCACGTTGAACACGAAGGACACGACGAAGGTCTGGGCGTCGAAGATGTCGTCGAGGTACGCGCGCAGGCCGCCGAACACGGTGTCCAGAGCGGCGACGACCGCGATCGGAAGGTACGGCTGGATGACGTCGGGTACCTGTGGGCTGAAGATCACCCCCGCGGCGATGCCGATCGCGAGGGCCAGTACCGCGTAGAGCGCGTGGCCGTGCCTGAGCCCGTTCTGTTTCAACGATCTCCCTCCAGTGCAGATTCGATGTCGCGCACGGCCGCGGCCGGCATGGTGACGTCGTCGGCCTCGGCGACGGTGAAACCTACTCCGTACAACTGCTGGACGCCGGACATCCGCAGGTAGGCGTCGCTGACGACGAACGCGGTCTGCAGGCGGCTCGGCGATCCGATGGCCGACACGACGTACGGGGAGAACACCGGCCGGTTGTCGACCAGCATGGCCCCGCCCGCCTGCCGGACGGTGACTCCGGGACCGATGCGCACGTCGTCGACCGCGACGGCTTCGGCGCCGCCGGCCCACAGGGCGTTGATCACCGCTTGCAGGTCGCGGTCGAGCAGGACGGCTGTGCGGGGGTTGCCGCGTTGCCCGGAGTCCGACAGGTTCGGTTTCGCCGCCGGGTCGCTGAGCGTGACGGTCACGCCGGGACCGTGTACCTCGGTGGCTGCGGCGGCGTCCTCGGTGCGCCGGAGCTCGCCGAGGATGTCGGTTCCGGCGCCGTTGTCGGTGAACAGTTCCTCGCGGCGCCGGTCGATGTCGGCGGTGAGGTCGTCTCGGGTTGCGGTGAGGGTGTCGACGCGTTCGGAGGCTGCGCGGACTCCGGCGAGGATCTCCGCCTGCGTCCGGTCGGAGCCGGGCCCGGGTTCGGTGGTGTTCGAGTAGGCGATGCCGATGGTGAGGCCGGTGAGGAGGGCACCGACGGTGAGCCAGACGAGGACGCCCTTGCGGGCGGGCCGGGTGTGTTTCGTGGTGCGGTCCTCGGCGGCCGCGGCGTATCCGGGATCGAGGTGGTCCTCGAGCAGGGCGGTGAGCAGCGACGGTGTCGGGTTGCGGCGGATCTGTTCCCAGTGCTGGTTCATCGGGGTTCCCGGTGGCCGCCGATCGGTGGTGTGACGCGCGCGGTTTCGACGGCGCGGTACAGGTAGAGGGCGCCGGTCCAGACGTACAGGACCGTTCCCCAGATCAGCGCGGCCCAGCCGAGCGGCTCGGCGATGTCGGCGGTGGCGGGGACGGCGAGCGCGAGGAGCAGCAGCGGCAGCGCGCACATCAGCAGGAAGGTCGCGCCTTTGCCGAGGTAGAGGACGTCGGGCGGGGGCAGACCGCGCCTGCGGTACACCGCGAGGGTCGGGGCGAGGACCAGTTCGCGTCCGATGAGGATCGCGGCGATCCACCACGGGAGGATGTCCCGGGCGACCAGGGCGACGAGTGTGGTGACGATGTAGAGGCGGTCGACGAGCGGGTCGAGGAGGGCACCGAGCCTCGAGGTCTGGTCGAGCAGCCGGGCGAGTTTGCCGTCTGCCCAGTCGGTGGCGCCGCTGAGGACCAGCACGGCCAGTGCCCACCCGTCGGCGTGCGGGACGAGCATCAGCCAGAGGAACAGCGGGATGCCGATGAGTCGGACGAAGCTGAGCAGATTGGGGACGGTGAGGATGCGGTCGGACGCGGCCGGTGCGGAGCCGGCGGTCGTCGCGGCGTCGTTCATCGTCGAACCTGCCTCGTGTTCGTGGTGACGGTCGGGTTCCGACAGCCTCCCATAGTCACGTTCCGGGTCCGGTCCGGCGGGTCAGCGCCAGGCGAAGACCGGTTGTTCCAGATCGTCGATGCGGGTGTGCCGGCCGTGCAGCGCGACCTCCCGGAACTGGTACACGACGGCGGCGGTGGGTGCGTGGACCAGGTGACCGCGGAACGGCCACTGGATGACGGGCTTGTCGGATTCGGGGATGGGGACGAAGCGGGGTTCGCTGTCGATCTCGGTGGCGGTGACGGCGAAGAGTTCGGCGACCTCGTCGGGGCTGGGCTGCAGGTCGGTGACGGGGACGTCCGACCACACGACGAACGGGGACATGACGTAGCCGGATCGGGTGATGTAGTCGTCGAGGCGGCCGACGATCTGGGTGTGGTCGGCCCGCAGCCCGAGTTCTTCGTGCAGTTCGCGCAGGGCCGCTTCTTCCGGTGTTTCGCCGGGGTCGAGGCGTCCCCCGGGCAGCGCGAACTGTCCGGGGTGGGCGCGCAGTCGCGTCGGCCGGCGGGTGAGGGGCATGACACCGTTGCCTGCTCCGTCGTCGAGGATGGCGACGACCACGGCGGCGTGGCGCCGGCCGTCGAGAGGGAGGCGTCGCGATTCGAATGCGGCGAAGGTGTCTGCGAGGGCATCGCGAGCAAGGGGTTCGGGCACCGGCATGTCCTCGACAGTACGACGTCGGCACGCGATTCGGCGGTATCCGTCGTCGTGGTGGGGTCGAGGGTGTCGGGGAAGCGGTCGGTTGTTGAGTTCGGGATATTTTGCAATTCCGTATGATCCGAAATCATCCAACCGCCCGAAAGACCTCCCGGCACGCGGGTACGCTGCCCGCATGCCGCATCCGATCATGTTCGACGAGGCCGATCCCCTGCTGGCACGTATCCGGTCGCTGGCCCTCGCGTTTCCCGGTGCCGGCGAGAGGATCTCGCACGGACGCCCGTTCTTCCACACCAAGACGGCGTTCGCGGTCTACGGCGGCTCCGACAAGCCGAGCGGCACGCCTTTCCCCCGGTCGGTGATCATCAAGCCGGAACCCGAGGAGCGCCTCGCGCTGCTCGGGGAACCGCACACCTACCTGCCCGCCTACTTCGGGCCCTCGGGCTGGGTGGGCTACGACCTCGACCGGGACGACGTGGACTGGGACGAGATCGGTGAACTGCTGGACATGTCGTTCCGGGTGACCGCGCCGGCATCGCTGATCCGCGAACTGGACGCATCCTCGAAGTGAGGCCGGGGCCGGCCCCGCTCCCCTCCCCCGGTCAGCCGCGCGCGCCGGCCTTGACGGCGTACCCCATGTAGTTGGCGCCGGTGTAGGGCACGCGCCCGAAGTTGAGACGGCGACTGAATTCGCCGTAGGTGATGCGTCCCTGCCGCGCGCGGTGCATGTCGACGAGGCGGCGGGGGTCGAGGGTGCGCAGTCCGAGCCCGGTGAGTTCGGCCGGGCGCAGGCCGTGGCGCTCGAGCGCTGCGGTCAGTTCGGCGGGGGTGATGAACATGGACCAGTCGTGGATGGGGGTGTCGAACATCCGGGTCCATCGCCATTCCTGCATGATCTTGATGACCACGAGCTTGCCGAGCCACGTGCGGTTGATGGTGTCGAAGAAGTACAGACCGCCGGGCGCGAGCGCGCGTGCGGTTTCGGCGAGGACGGCGTCGAGGTCGTCGACGTGTTCGAGGACGTCGCAGCAGTAGGCGAGGTCGAACGACGCGTCGGGCACGGGCAGACGTTCGCCCACTCCCCTGCGGTAGTCGATGGTGAGGCCGTTCGCCGCGGCGTGCCGCTGTGCGGTCTCGAGCGACACGGTGGACGGGTCGATGCCGACGACCGCGCAGCCGGCTTTCGCGAAGCGTTCGGCGAGGAATCCTCCGCCGCTTCCGATGTCGAGGGCCCGCAGCCCGTCGAGGGTCGCGTAGCCGCGTTCGCGGAGGACGCTGCGGAAGTAGTCGTACCGCGCCGGGGTGAGGCTGCCCTGCAGCAGATTGAGCGGGTTGGACTCGTCCCACCAACCCACACCGATCCGGTCGTAGACGTCGTTGTCGATCGGCACGGCGGTCACCGTCCTTCGTTCGGGGTCCGGTGGTTTCCCACATTCCCCGTCCCTGACGGATTTGTCCAGGTCGCCGCCTGGTCGGGTACCCGGGTCCGTCTTCGATCTCGGTGGAGTGAGCCTCCGCCATGCGATTTCGGTAATTTTATTCTTCCGTCTCCTCCGTAATCCGGCCGCGTGCCGCGCGCCGTGTGCCTCATGCCGTTAGCGTCGTGGCATGCGAACTGGTGCCATATTCCTGGCGACCGTGCTCTCGGTCGTCCTGGCCGTGGCCGGATGCGCGGCGACGTCGAGCACCACCCCCGTCTCCCGGGTTGGGGTTTCCGGAAACGGCCTGACGCTCGACGGCGTCCCGTGGTGGCCGACCGGTCTCGACGCGTATCAGCTCGCCACCCACTGGAGCGTGAATCGCGGCTGCGGAGCCGAGGTCGATCTCGACGCCTATTTCATGTCGCGCCCTCCGGGTTCGGTGACTCGCTTCAACGCCTTCCAGCAGCTCGCGGTGAACAAATCCACCGGCCGGATCGATTTCGGCCCGATCGATGCGGTCTTCGCGGCCGCCGAACGGCACGGCAGTCTCGTCATCCCGGTGCTGGCCGGGCAGGACGGCGCCTGCGAGGACGAGCGGTACAAGGACCGGGACTGGTATCGCTCCGGATGGACCGTCCGCGGCTCCGCTTCCCTGAGCTACCGGGACTGGGTGAGCACGGCCGTGTCCCGGTGGGGCGCGTCCCCGGCGATCGCGGCGTGGGAACCGATCGGGGAACCGGAAGCCGGGATCTGCCACGACGCGGGATGCAGCCCGCAGCAACGCAGCTGCCCGGACGACTCGGCGCAGGTCCTGCGCGACTGGCACGACGCGGTGGGCGCGCTGATCCGCACCAGTGATCCGGTGCACCCGATCACGGCCGGGTTGCTGGGCGGCGACCAGTGCGGAACCGCCGGCCCGGGGTATGCGCTCGTCGCCGACTCCCCCTACGTCGACTTCGTCCAGTACCACGACTACGACGACGCGGCGTTCCTGCCGCAGCGGCTGGCACAGACGTCCAAGCCGCTCGTCGTCACCGAACTGGGTATCCACGCGGGCAGTTGCCTGCCGCTGCAGGAACGCGCGGACCGTATCGGCGCCCGCATCGACTCCTACGCCGAACTCGGCGCCGCCGGGGCGCTGCTCTGGGCGTTCGTGCCCGATCCCCGCCCCGAGCAGTGCACGTACGACATCGGCCCCGACGATCCGGTTCTGGCGATCCCGCAGCTGAACTGACGCGGGGGCAGCGGGCACGCGAGGGTTACCCGGCGACCCGCCACACCCGCCACATCGGCTGGTCCAGCCCGCTGTTGGGCACCTCGATGTCCAGCGTGGCGAGCTGCGCGCCGTTCTCGTAGAGGGTGGGGTACCGCCGGTTCACCGCGTCGGAGGTGCCGCGCCCGGTCGGCGGGACCGACAGGATGTAGCGGACGCCGTAGGCCGCCGGGTCGTTGAGGATGCGGGTGAAGTCCTCGTCCGAGGGCAGCACGAACTGGCGGGGGTTGTCGCTCGCGGCGAACACCGCGAATCCGTACACGGTGTCCATCACGACCGATCCCGGTGGCAGGGTTTTCGCGTCGAGGTAGTCGGCGAGGGCCCGTTCGGTGGCGAACGTGTTCAGGGTCTGTTCGCGTTCGGTGCGCAGTGCGGTCGGGCGGTCCTGTCCGAGGATCGAGATCGCGGCCAGGGCGTGTTGTTCCTGGGACAGGGTCGGCGAGAACATCGTCGTGAGGGCGATCGGTAGTCCGAGCACCAGGGTGACCGCGCCGACGCCCGACAGGAGGCCTGCGGGATTGCGCGGGT
>NZ_JADZGH010000025.1:9905-18154 GCF_015865005.1 Rhodococcus sp. CX | reverse complement strand
CGAGCAGGCGCTCGTCGACGCCGGGCATCATGCCGGTGGTGTCGACGACGTCGAGGGCATCGTGCCGCAGATGCAGGCCACGCCGGGAATGCCCGAACGCCGCGCCGTGGCGCGCCGCCAGGACCGTGTCCGCTCGATCCTGCACACGCTGCCCGAGGCAGCGCAGCACGCGATCCGCGAAAGCCTCGGAGCCGAGCCGGCATACGCCGAGTACCGGGACTTCGACGCCCCCACCGAAGAGATCCCGGCGGTGGTCGTCCGATGAGCGCACCCGCCATCGCACCCCCGGCGGAAAAGAAGCGGGGGATGTCGGGCCTGTCGCGCGTCGCGAAGTACCTCACGAGCAAGCCCGCCGCGTCCCTCGCGACGATCGGGCGGTCGGCCCGCCTGGGCGGAAACGTCCTGCGCTACTGCGTCACCGACACCATCGCGATGAAGCTTCCCCTGCGCGAGGTCATCGAGCAGATGTGGATCCTCCTCAAGGTCACCGCGCTGCCGGCGCTCCTGATGGCCGTCCCGATCGGCGCCGAGGTCTCGGTCCAGGTCGGCGGCATCATGAACCAGGTCGGTGCCAACTCCCTCGCGGGCGCGGCCAGCGGCCTCGGCGTCGTCGGTCAGGGTGCGCCGATGGCCGCCGGTCTCCTCATGAGCGGCGCGGCCGCCTCGGCGATCGCATCCGATCTCGGCGCGCGATCCATCCGCGAGGAGATCGAGGCGATCCGCGTCATGGGCATCGATCCTGTCCAGCGCCTCGTCGTTCCCCGCTTCCTCGCGATGATCGCGATCGCCCCGATGCTGTGCATCGTCATCATCGCCGCCGGTGTCGCCGCCGGCCTGACCATCTCTGCCAACGTCAACGACGTTGTGCCGGGCAGCTTCTGGCAGTCCTTCGGTGCCTTCGCCACCCCCACCGACCTCGCATTCTCGGTCCTCAAATCGGTGATCTTCGCCGCGATGGTCGTGCTCATCGCCGGCCTGCGCGGCCTCGAGGCCAAGGGCGGACCGACCGGCGTCGCCAACGCCGTCAACGCTTCCGTCGTGCTGAGCGTGTTCTGCATCTTCATCGCGAACCTCGTCGTCAGCCAGCTCCAGCTGATGTTCTTCCCGGCAAGGCTCGCGTGATGACGACCGGAACACCCGCGCATCGCGGGATTCGCAAGCACACGCCGGTCTCGGCACGCCTCGGCGCGGTGACCCGACGCGCCAGGGGAGCAGTCGAGGAACTCGGCCAGATCGTGCTGTTCACGGCCCGCACCGTCTACCTGCTCCCGAAGACCGTCAAGCACTACCGCAAGCAGACCCTCGCGACGATGAACAACATGGCCTGGGGCAACGGGTCGCTCGTCGTCGACGGCGGTGTCATCAGCCTGATGTTCTTCCTCGGTATCGCAGTCGGCGCGGTCGTCGCCATCCAGGCGTTCATGGCCTTCGACCTGCTCGGCTTCGGCGCCCTGACCGGCATCATCGGCTCGTTCGGCAACGTGCGCGTCATCGCGCCGATCATCACCGGTATCGGCTTCGCGGCCCAGGCCGGTTGCCGGATGACCGCCGAGATCGGGTCCATGCGCATCTCCGAGGAGATCGACGCCACCGAATCGATCGGCCTGCAGGCGATCCCGTTCGTCGTCGGACCCCGCCTGATCGGCAGCATGCTCGTGGTCCTGCCCGGCTACCTCATGGCGCTCGTCGTCAGCTTCATCACCGGTGGTCTTGTGGTCAAGAACTTCCACGACCAGCCGAGCGGCACCTACGACCACTACTTCGGCCAGTTCCTCAACGTTCCGGATCTGGCCGCGTCGGTCGCCAAAGCCCTGATCTTCTGTGCCGTCGTCACGATGATCCACTGCTACTACGGGTATTTCGCGTCGGGCGGGCCGGCGGGTGTCGGCTCGGCGTCGGGACGCGCGATCCGCGCGAGCCTGGTCGCCATCGTCGTCCTGAACTTCGTGATGACGGTGATCATCTGGGGCCTGAGCCCCGAACTTGTCTTCAAGGGATGAGGAAACGAACATGTCGAGAAGCCAGGACTTCCTGCGCGGAACAGCGGCAGAGCAGTCGCGGAGGCTGGCAACGACCGGAATGGCCACCCTCGCGGTACTCGGGGTCGCAGCCACCGTCGGCGCGACGATGTACCCGAAGTGGTCCGCCCCGAAGGGAATCGACGTCGCAGTCGACGTCGCCTACGTCGGACCGGGTGTCACGGAAGGAACGAAAGTCGTGTTGCGCGGCCGGTCCGTCGGAACCGTCACCGAACTCGAACGCACGGACACCGAATCGGTGAGGATGCACCTGGTCCTCGACGAGGAGCAGGTCGGCGGACTCACCGACCGGTTCGAACTCGACTTCCGGCCCGAGAACTACTTCGGCACGTCCGCGGTGAACCTCGTCGCGCAGCCGGGTGGCAACCCGATCGCCTCCGGGATGGAACTCGCACGTGAACCACAGGGCGACTACACGATGTCGACGATGATCGAGCAGGGCTCGCTGACCATCGACGGCACCCTGACCGACGACATGATCTCGTCGCTCGACAAGACCGTCCACTACCTCGACGGACTGACGCCGTGGATCGACACCGGCGTCGAGGTCGCCGATCACGTCGCCGACACCCAGCAGGAACTCCCGACCGTCCAGATCGCACACTTCAACGACATCCTCGAGGCGATGCCCGGATTCAGCGAGCAGGCGATCGCGTCCCTCATGGCCATCTACGACAGCAACTACAACCACCTCGCGGACGGCTCGATCGGCGTCGACGATGCGGTGTTCGACGAAGCGAACGCGGGTCTGACGCTCGCCGCGAACCAGCTGTTCGGTCAGGCCGGCGCCCTGCTGGCGTCGCACGGCGGTGAACTCACCCCGTTGATCGACACGGTGGTCGTGGCCTCGGACGTCTTCCCGCACCTCGTCAACGGCGGTATGACTCCGGCCGCGGCCCGCGAGATCGTGCGGCGCCTCGACTCGACCTTCGTCGACACCCCCGACGGACAGCGCCTGCGCCTGCGCATCCTCGTCGACGGTTTCCCCTCGTTCACAGCGCCCCTCGGACTCGGAGCGGCACCGGCCTCGGAAGGAGGCGAGCGATGACGACCCGTGGCACCTACATCGCGACCATCGTCAAACTCGTGATCGCGGCGGTCATCTCGGTGATGCTGTTCGGTCTGGTCATAAGCGCGATGCGCAGTCCCGTCGACGGCGCCACCCGCAGCTACACCGCGGAATTCTCCGACGTGTCCGGTCTCGGATCCAACGGCGACATCCGCACGCGAGGCGTCCGCATCGGGAAGGTCGAATCCATCGATCTGCACCGCCGCGACGGCAGCACCATCGCCGAGGTGCGGTTCACGATGGAGGAGCCCTACACCCTCACCGACGACACCACCCTGGCGGTCAAGTACCAGAACCTGACCGGCGTGCGGTACATCGACGTCGACTTCGGATCCGGGTCCGGCACTCCGGTGGATCACGTCGCGCTCGAACGGACCCGGCCGTCGTTCGACATCACCGAGCTGTTCAACGGCCTCCAGCCGGTGCTCGCCACGATGAGCACCGAGGACATCAACCGGTTCGCCGAGAACGCGATCTCGCTGCTCCAGGGCGACGGCAGCGGTCTCGCCCCGATGATGGACGACGCGCAGAAGCTCGCCGACCTCGCCGCCGACCGCGAGCAGGTCCTGTCCACCCTCGCCGACAATCTCGCCCGGATCGCGGACAGCATGGGCGGCCGCTCCGACGGCGTCGTCGAATTCCTTCGCTCCGTGAGCTTCCCGATCGGAAAGGCCATGACCGTTCTCGACGAGTTCCCGAAGACCGCGTCCTACGGTCCCCAGTTCCTGACCCCCGTCAAGCGACTGCTCGACGCCTACGGGCTCGCGCCGGGCGCGGACGTCGACGCGATGGTCGCCGACGCATTCACGTCGCTGGAGGAAGCCGCGGACGCCATCCGGTTGCTGCCCCCGGCGGTCGCCGGCCTGCAGTTGCCGGCGAGTCTGCCCGCCGGAGCGGGAGCGGGCTGCACCCACGGTCTCGCCCAGTTGCCGACCGATGTCCAGGTTCTTCTCAACGGTAGTGAGGTCGTCGTATGCAGCGCGTCATGAGCAAGGGACGATTCGGATCGGGCCGCATCGCGGCGTGGTTCGACAACGATCTCCGGATCGGCGCGGGCGTCGCGGCTCTCGTCGTCCTGGGTCTCGTCGCCGCCGCGGTCCTGTACACGAATCCGCCCGGACGGAAGACGATTTCGTTCGAGACGACCGACGTGTCGGCCATCTCGGTGGGGCAGGACGTGCGTGTCGCGGGTGTGTCCGTCGGCAAGGTGTCCGACATGCAACTCGGCGACACCTCGGTCCGCGTCACCGCCGAGGTAGAGGACGACCTCGAGGTCGGCACCGACACCCGCGTCGAGGTCCGTATGCTCACCCCCGTCGGCGGCTACGCGGTGACGCTCGTTCCCCTCGGTGAGGTTCCGCTCGGCGACTCCACCCTCCCCGCCGCGCAGGTCACCGTCCCGTACTCCATCGGCGACGTGCTGCAGGCGGCCCCCAACGTCACCGACAACGTCGAGGCTGAGCTGATCGACGCCAACCTCGCGCAGGTCGCGGAGGCCCTCAACAAGAACCCGGGCTCCGTCGAATCGGTGATCGCCGGAATGAGCGCGGTCGCGCGCGTCATGGACCACCAGCGCGCCCAGGTCCACACCGTCGCGAGCCTCGCCTCGGAGTACCTCACGACGTTCAACGCGAGCCGCCAGATGGTGTTCGACCTGATCCGCGAGATCGACATCGTGTTCGCCACCTACAACACCACCCACGCGGGCTTCAACGAGGCGTACCGGCTGCTCGGCCACGTCCTGATGACGGTCGCGCCCTACGAGGAGTACTACCTCGACCACCGCGAAGAGGTGGCGGCCGGCATCGCACAGATCCGCGGCATGATCGAGCAGTTCAACGCGGAGTTCGGGCCGTCGATCGACGCACTGGCCGCAACCCGCGATCAGCTCGCGAACTGGCTCACGCCCACCGGCATCGCCGAGATCGGCGGCGGCACCCTGATGGCCTCGGACATCTGTGTCCCTGTACCGGGACGCCAATGCTGATGCAGCCCTCGACATTCCGTCTTGACACGAACGGCAGGTTGTTGTGAAGAGAACGACCAGAATGACGATCATCGCGCTGACCACCACCGCGATCGCGTCGTCGTGCGGCGTCGCCGTCACCCACGCCCAGGCGAACGACACCGGGGCACCGTCCGAGACCCTGTGCGCCGAGATGCCCGACGGCATCGGCCTCTACCCGGGAAACCCCGTCACGCAGATGGGTTTTCCGGTCGGCAAGGTCGACTCGGTGGTGTCGAAGGGCGATCACGTCGAGGTCGTCTTCACGACCGACGGCGGACGTCTGTTCCCGGCCGACGTCCAGGCCGTGACGCGGTCGAAGTCGATCCTCGCGGACCGCAGCCTCGAACTCGTCGGGAACTACGAGTCGGGGCCGACCCTCGAACCCGGATCGTGCATTCCGCTCCGGAACAGCCACACACCGAAGACGATCTCCGAGGTCGTCGGATCGGCCGCGGACTTCATCGAGGCGCTCTCGCCGGAGGGTGGTGAGGACACCATCGAGATGGCCGTGACCGGATTGAACGAGTCGCTGCGAGGCCAGGGACCGAACGCGCGGGCGATGATGGAACACGCCGCGAGCGCGATGGAGAACCCCGACCGGTTCGTCGCGGACATCGGCTCGTCCATCGACAACATGGCCCCGCTGACCGAGGACGCCCTCGCCCAGTGGGCGGCGATCAAGAACATCGTCACGAACATGCCCGACGTCGTCGACGCCGGCATCGACCTGTGGCCCGGAACGATCGACGTCTGCGTCGGCATCGGATGGCTCGTCGCCGTACCTGTTCTGGACGTCGTCGAGCAGGGCGACGAGATCTGGCCGTTCGTGCACGGCCAGGCGACCGATGCGATAGCCCTCGCCGCGGCCCGCTCCGGCGACATCGGCGACCTCGTCTCCACCGTGCCCACCCTGAAGGGAGCCGTGGACCAGCAGACCGCACAGTCCGGGCCGCTGACGGCAGGGTTCACCCCGCCCGCGATCGCTCTGAAAGACGAAGAAGCCGAACGGCTCTGCGCTCTCCTCGAATCGCTGAGCCCGGGAAGCTGCCGCAGTGCAGGCTCGGGCGAGAAGGTCACCGAAGAGGGCCTGCTCGGTCTGCTCGACCTGAACGGAGCGGTGCGATGACCTCGACCACGATCCGGCGCGGAATCCGGACCGTCACGGCGCTGGCCCTCATCCTCGTCGCCTCGGCGTGTTCGCTGCGCCCCGAGGACCTGCCGTCCGTGCGCGGCGGCATCGGCGACGGCTACGAGATCTCGATCGAATTCGCCAGCGTCATGAACCTGCCGTCCGGCGCCGACGTCATCATGGACGGCGTCCGCGTCGGCGAGGTCCGCGAGGTTGCCCTCCAGGACGACAGCGTCGCCGTGACGGCCGGGATCCGCTCCGACACGCGCGTGCCGGCGAGTATCAAGGCGATCGTCCGCCAGAACACCCTGCTCGGCGACACCTACGTCGCGCTCGTGCGGGACCCGCAGGGCAAGACGGGGGAGTACCTCCGCGACGGCGCGACCGTCCCCACCGAACGCACCACCTCGCCACCCCAGCTCGAGGACACGATGGCCGTCCTCGCGACGTTCATCAACGGCGGCAGCATCCGCCGCATCGAAGAGGTGATGGGTCGCGTCAACTCCGTCATGCCGGACGTGCCCGAGATCCAGCGCCTCGCATCGACCGTCGCCGTCGACCTCGACGACCTCGGCGGGCGCACCGCCGAGATCGACCGCATGCTCAACGGGTTGGACGACACTGCAACTACTTTGAACAACAATGCGGAGTCGCTCGAAACGATCTTCGACGCGGAGACCGTGCACTACTGGCGTCGCCTTGCCGTCGACGTCGTCTCGCACATCGGTCAGATCCTCCCGTCGGTCGGCAGCCTCTACGAGGGCGGACTGTGGCTGATCCCGATGTTCGAGTCGCTCGCCGACACCACCGACATCTCCCGGGGCACCCCGTCGGCTGCGGTGGACCTGTCCAACTTCCTGCGGACCACGCTGATCCCGTTCGCGCAGCACCCGGCCGTCGACGTCGTCGCGGTCGACTCGACGAACGGTGACCAGCTCGTGTCCGACGCCGAGAACATCCTGCGAATTTTGGGAGCTGTGAAGTGATGCGGCGAACCGTACTGTCCCTCGGCGGCATGGCCGTCATCGCGGCCCTGTCCTTCGGATACATGAGCCAGCAGGGTCTGCGCACCGGGCTCATGGAGGACGTCTACACCGCGCAGGTCGAGGTGCCCGACACCAACGGGCTCGTCGTCGGATCGCGAGTATTGCTGCGCGGCATAGATATCGGTGAGGTTACCGACATCACGGCGTCGGCCGATGCCGTCACCGTGTCGTGGAAGTACGACCGGAACACCCCGATCGCCGCGGACAGCACCGTCCGCCTCGACAACCTCTCGGCCCTCGGTGAACCGTTCCTCGCCGTGTCACCTGGTTCCGATGGCGGACCGGCCCTCGAGGACGGCGCCGTGCTGGCGTCGGACCAGGTGGTCGTGCCCACGACGTTCGAGGAGCTGTCCGAGCGGCTCACCAATCTGCTCACGCAGGTCGAGCCCGACGGGGTCCGCGAGATCTTCCGCACCCTCGACATCGCGCTGCCCGACGACCAGCGCGTCTACGGCAACCTCGAGCGGTCGGGGGAACTCATGGCAGCGACGATCACGCAGAACTCCGACACGTTCACCACGTTGCTCCGCACCGTCCAGCCTCTGCTGCTCGACAGTGGAACCATTCCCGAGGGGATGCGCGCCACCGAACCCCGTGTTGCCGAATTCGGTAGTGGTTTCAAGGATCTGCTCGCCGGTATTCGCTTCGCCTCCGACCGCGGCCCCCTCAACGCCGGCATCAAGTACGGCGCGAGCCCGTTCATCGGCGAACTGCAGAAGTTCCTCGACGCCACCGCGCCCGACCTCCAAACCATCGGCGTCAACCTCCTGCCCGCGGTGTCCGAAGCCGCGAACAGCATCCGCAGCATGGACATCGGCACCCTGATGAACAACGTCCTCACCTCCACCGAATCCGGGGACGCCTTCACCCTGAAATTGGAGATGCCCGGCAACTGACTGTCCCCCTCCCCATCCCGGCCAGCCACGACAGACGAGGAACACGATGAACGTCACCACCC
>NZ_JADZGH010000025.1:0-9895 GCF_015865005.1 Rhodococcus sp. CX | reverse complement strand
GAAATCACCGCCGACCGCAAGCGGTGGACCCCGCCCCGCGCCGCGGTCGGAGCCGCCGGGGTGGTGCTCGTCGCCGCCCTCGGCCTCACCACCTGGCAGTGGCTCGACGCCCGCAGCGAACGCGACGCGCTCCTCGCGGACGCGGCCGGTCGCGAGCAGGCCGAACAGGTCGCCCTCGACTACGCCCTCGGCGCGGCCGAAATGGACTTCCGCGACCTCGGCGCGTGGAAGGGCCGGCTCGTCGCCGGCACGACCCCGGAACTCACCGACCGCCTCACCAGGGCCGCCACGTCGATGGAACAGATCATCGTGCCCCTCCAGTGGTCGTCGACCGCGGAACCCATCACCGCCAAGGCCGAAGCCGGCCCCGACGGCACCTACACCGTCGACTGCTTCGTCAGCGTCCACACCACCAACGCCCAGGCACCCGAAGGCATCCAGTCCACGGCCACGTACCGCCTGACCCTCGACAGCGACGACGAATGGGCGATTACCGAGATCAGTGGGATCGGGGGAGAGGCACTGCCCGAACAGCCCCGGTGACGCTTCCGTCCGGATCCGCGCGCCGGTAGGACAACCGCACAGGTCCAGGACGAACGTTTGTGTCCATCCGGCGAGCGGATCCGACGTATGCACGACGCTCAACGGTTCCGATGTGTTCGACGGCCTTGCAGCAAGGTCGAGCGGATCGATGCCCTGAAAGGCGCGCCGAACATCCAGTCTGTCGGTTCGATCATCTATCGTTCCAGCGTCATGTTCGAGTAGGGCGGAGGGGCAACTTTGGACGCAGTGAACTTCACATCGGATTCGGACGGCACGATCACGTGTGAAGTTCGCTCCCTAGGAGGTCGTTTGCTTCGGTTGACGGGCAGCCTGGTCATGGCTGAGCCCGCAGTGACGGGCGACGCGAGGATGGTCGCGAACAAGGCACTCATACACAACGCCTGGGCGTACGTGAAGCACGAGACCGAATATCGGGCAGCGACCGAGGACGACCAGCGGAAGAGTCACCGGAAGCAAGCCGACGAGCATGCCACTGTGGCCGAAGGAATTGCCAACCTCATCGACGACCTGACGGATGTGTCCACTACAGCCTGGTGTTCCGGCTGCTTCGTTCGAAGCGAGCATCGAAAGGTGGAGGGTAAGCGTTCCGGTATTCGCGCGCACCTTTGTGCATCTTGCGGGACGGCAACTCTGAGATGTGCTGCGCCGCAATGTGACCATATGGCAATCCGGGGGTTGGGTTCATTCCGCATCCCGCGATATTGCGCCGAGCACCGGCACGACATTCCGAGTTTCGAACGTGCGACGGACACCGTTGAAGGGCCAGAAGATTACGAGAAGCTTCTGAAGTACGACAAGCCGAACCTGAACAGAGCCACGAAACTCGCAGCTGCAGGGGTGCTCGCCGCCGGCGTGGCGATTCCGGGTGGAATCGCAGCCGCACCCGCTGTCGGGGGAGCGATCGGCGCGATGATGGGTTACAGCGGTGCAGTAGCGGCGAACGTCGGCCTCGCATTCCTGGGCGGTGGAGCGGTTGCGGCAGGTGGACTGGGGATGGCCGGGGGTGCCTACGTGGTGGCGGCAGTCGGTGCTGCGCTCGGTGGAGCCCTCGGTGCCAGCATCACCAACTCCTATGTCAGGGAAGACAAGTCGTTCGAAATCGAGAAGTTTCGTGACGGGGTCGGCACACCGGTCATCGTCACCCGCGGATTCCTGAACGAATCGAGTGCCGACTGGCGGGCTGCGATCGCATTCGTCGACCGTCGCTACCCCGATGCGCCGGTCTACAAGCTCCACTGGGGGAGCAAGGAACTCGCTGCTCTGGGCGCCCCTGTTCTCCGGGGCGCAGGCGCAAAACATGCGGTAGGAGTCGCTGCTCGGGTCGCGGCAAGGGCTGGCAAGGTTGCCGCTGGGAAGCTCAACCCGATTGCGCCGGTAATGATCGCAGCCGACCTCGCCAAGAACCCCTGGCACACCGCGAAGGTTCGCGCCGACCGCACAGGCGTCGCGCTCGCCGGCATCCTCGCGCGAACTGAAATTCCCAGCTACCACCTGGTCGGGCACAGCCTGGGCGCCCGCGTCATGATCACTGCCGCGGAGACCCTGGCAACGCAACAAGGTGGTCCGCGGATCGACACGGTCCATGTCGTAGGCGCGGCGATCGGCCGCAAGGGCGATTGGCGCAGGTTGAATGGCGCGGTGTCCAACAAGGTCCACAATTACTTTTCCTCGAGGGACCAAGTGCTGCGATACGCGTATACGGTGGCGCAGGGCGGCAGCGTTGCGGCTGGATTCGCTGGCTTCGGGACTTCCTATCCCAACATCGTCGACCACGATGTTTCCGATCGCGTCGATGGGCATTCTGCCTACTTCGACAATGTCGTTCCTGCCTGACAGAACGGGCGAACGACTGCGAGGCGAGTGCCGCCGATCGACGAACGCAGGGAACATCGATACATCCGCGACTGCGGGGCTCCGCCGGGCGGAAGCCTTCCTTGACGAAGTTCCTCGTGACGAGGGATTCTGAACGTCAGCGTCACGGAGGGGACTGGTCATGATTCCGACGCTCGCCGGCGTTCACCATCTGAAGTTGCCCGTCGCCGATCTCTCGCGATCGGTCGAGTGGTATCGGACGCGACTCGGCTACGAGGTGGCGGTCGAGTTCCACGAAGAGGGTCGACTCATGGGTGTTGCGATGCGGCACCCGGCAGGCGGGCCGGTGATGGCACTGCGGCTCGACCCAGAGAAGGCTGCAGCAGCGGCAGGATTCGACTACTTTTCGATCGGCGTGCCCGACCGCGATGCACTCGAAGCGCTGGCAGGACATCTCGACCAGCTCGGCGACCCGCACGGTGGAGTACATTTCGCCTCCATCGGCTGGATTCTTCCTCTCCTCCACGATCCAGACGGGCACGAAGTGCGGTTCTACACGGTCGAATCCCATACCGAGACCCCGGAATCGGAAGTGCGCACGGTTGTGAACCCGGTCGAGTCGGCAGAGGAAGAAGCGCGCCGCCGACCTCGCTGATCTGTTCTGCCTGTCCCGGACCGCTATGCAGAAAGCACTGGACTCACCGTTCGTTTCCGGCGCACGTTATCCCTGCTCCACGGGGTCCGTGCGCTCAGACACGCCCTGGAACAGGTGGGGATGTGTAACGCGCCCGGGTAGTTGAGGTATCAATAGAGCGTGAAAGCTGAGATACCGGTCATGACCTGGGATGACCTACTTCTGGGGGAAGCGTGCACGATGGGGACGTACCGTTGACAACGCCGGTATCGAACGCCCAGAAGCTGCGCGAGCTTGCAAACGACAAGCGCTGTGCGCGACGTGCAGACGACCTGAAGGACTTGGCGAACAGCCTCGCGACAGGCGAGACCGATAAGTGGGCCGGTATAGACCTCCTCGCGGCCTTTCCTCCATCGGCTACGATCACGAGCCCCAGGTCCACGGGTCGTGTCGAAGGTATCGTCGGGGCACTCGCAGCAATCTCGGTGTTTGCTCCCGTGGCGTGGACTTGGTACAGCCTTCATGCAGCTTCCCAGGCGTATTCGGAGATGACCCAAAGTGGCATCAAGCCCGATGACACATTTCTCGGTCTGTGGATCTCCGGATTCGAGGGGTACCTCACAGGATGGCACAGGCTTGTGCCGATGGCTGTGGTGTCGGTGGTGCTGATCGGTCTGGCTGCGCTGCTGATGATCGGGCATCGGTTTGCAGCCGCCACTGTAGAGCATCGAACCGAGGAGTCCGCGGCTGAATTCGAAGCTCGATTGGTCAGTGCACTCTGTGCAGCACAACGGGAGATCGGAAGTCTGAATGCGGCGGATCCGACGGCAATAGAGGCGATCGTTCGCCGGTCGATCAAGCAACTGTCGGAGGCATACGACGCTACGAGGGAGGGAATTGATCGACTCAATGCCACGACCGCCGGCCTCGAGACTGCAGCGACCACCCTCACTGAAGCGGCCAACACGACGAAGGCCTCGACAGAAGGCGTCGAGCTGGCATCTGTCGCCTTGAGCGAAGCGTCGGACGAAAGTCATCGCCGTATCGCGTCGACCTTGACGGCATTCAGTGATGGTGTCAGCGATCAGTTGGCCAGGACTCAGAGAGACACGGTGGCCGCGATCTCGAGATCCAGCGACGCCGTCAAGACCACGATTGACGACCTCGTTACAGGGGTCACGCGTTACGAAGCTGCTCAGAGTGCAGTGGCGTCCAGCCTGGGCGATATGGACGCGCGGAGTGCTGCCAATACCCGAGACCTGACGGTTGCGGTTCAGCACCTCCAGGACACAGTCCACAAGATCGAAAGATCACTCGTGCGCCATGAAAGTGCCATGCAGGCACAAGCTTCTGAGCTCACTGCAGCGCGTGATGCCGTCGAAATCATGCTTCGTCAGTTGGCTCTAGTCGGCAATCCGCAGAACGGTGACCATGTCGACGCCGTCTGAGCGAAACGGGAGATGGTATCTCCGTCCAGAAGCGATCGCAGGGTGGATCTTCGCAGATCTCCTGATCGTGCTCTTCATCGTCGGCCTTGGCTCCGCAACCGCACCTGAGATTCCGGACCCCGTCGCGGTAGAGGAACAGTTGCCCCAAATCGTCGGGATGAAGCCGACCCCGGAGATCCTCACTGTCGAGTACAACGCTGGCGCTCTGACTGGTGGAGGCAGTGCGGCGGAAGAAGAATCGCGTTTGATCTGTGATCGGCTGAAGGCGGCTGCGCGTCCGTTGGAGAATCAACGCGCGGCATTGGCGCTGATCTTTGGAGGAGGACGGGACATCGGGGTCGCGCTCGACTCGGCGCTCCGAATCGCGGACCAGCTACCTTGTGTGGACCCGGCACTGTTCGACGGGACCACCGCCCGTGATTTCTGGGATGGTTCTCTACCCAGCGGATCTGCGCGGCTGGAAGTATTTCTCTTCACCACAGATTGACCTGAAAGGACCGAAGACGTTATGGGACAGAACATCCTCCCCTTCTATCTTGTGTGCGACGAGTCGGCGTCGATGGACGGAGAGCCGATCGATGCGATGAACTCCGCGCTCCCCGAGCTGCACGCCGAGATCGGGATGAACCCAGTGGTCTCCGACAAGACGCAGTTCGGCATCATCGGCTTCAGTGATGACGCCGAAGTGTTGCTGGAGTTGTCGGACCTCAGTCAGGTCACTGAACTCCCGATCCTCACCACAAAGGGCGCAACCAACTTCGCTGCCGCATTGCGGTGCCTGAAGTCTCAGATCGAGCTCGACCTCAATCGGCTCAAGTCGCAGGGACACAAGGTGTACCGACCGGTGGTCTTCTTCCTGACAGATGGGCAACCCACGTCCGATTGGGAAAGTGAGTACATCGAACTTACGTCTTCGACCTTCAAGTACAGGCCGAACATCGTTGCCTTCGGAATTGGTCGTGCCGACAGGGACGTCATCTCGGCGATCGCGACTTTCCGGGCGTTCATCCAGGAGGATTCCAGCATGTCTCCCGCTATGGCATTGCAGGAATTTGCGACTGCGCTGACGAAGTCGATCGTGCGGTCCGGTGTCAGCATGACCAAGGAAGGCGGTCTGCAGTTGCAGACACCGACCGAGGTTCCCGGCTTCACCAGTCTCGCAGTGGACACGGTGTAAGTCAGATGGGGGATCGATGGGTGCAGGATGGCGGCGAGATTTATCCACCTCAGCTGAATATCCAAGGCGATTGCGGAGACGGCGTTCCACTACAGGAAGGTACGTCAGGGGACTCGAAGCAAAGTGAATACCCGTCTGAGGGGTACTGGACTGGGCCCGCTGCCGGTCCCGTGCCCCCGCCTCCGGCGGCGAACGTGGCGGAGTTGAGCGAATTCTCGCAGGGAAGTGCGGCATCTGTGTTGCTGGAGACCCCCAACCTGGAAGCCAAGAGCGACTACCTGGTGTTCGGTCCCGATGCACGTTTGGGTCCGATACCGAAGAAACCCGTCGAGCGGCAGTTCCGCAGCTTCGAAACGGTGCGTGACACCGCGATCGACTGGCTGGACGACAAGCTGGGGAGCCTCCGAGCCGTCTCGGTTCGTGGACACATCCACCGGTATCTCGGTGAGGTCCGGCAGGACAACTTCGCATTTGCGAGGCGTGGCAACTATCTGGTTCTCGCGGTAGCGGACGGCGTCGGTAGTGCACAAGCGTCTCATCTCGGCTCGGCAGTTGTTTCACGCCTTGTCGTGGAGGATGAAGCACTGCTCAATGCGATTGCATCCGCCAAGACTCCCGGTGAGGTTGAGCTTCGAGACATTTCGACAACGCTTCGAGCCATCGCTGCCGAGCATGGTCTGGATGAGTCGGATGTCTCTACGACTTTGACGCTGGCGATCGTCTTCGACAAGCCTGTCGATTCGACTTCTGCCGAGACTTTCGTCATGCTCGCGCAGATCGGAGATTCGCCGGCGTTCAAGATTTCCGCGGGAGAATGGATCGAGCTTCGGTGCCCCGCCGCGGCAACCAGCGGTAGTGATCTCATCGACAATTCCGTCGAGCCGCTTCCTGGTCGGCACACCGCTTCGGTATGGGTGGAAGCCTTCCGGGAAGGGGAGACGCTGGCACTGGTTTCGGACGGTGTGGAAGACCCAGTGAAGTCCAACAGCGCATATGCGCGCGCGTTGGCGGACTTGTGGCGCCAGACGGCTCCAGCCCCGGCAGATCTCCTCAAGGTTCTGGATGCCACAGTGAAGTCGTTCGACGACGACAGAACCATCATCGGTGTACGGTTCGGTGGGCGAGACTCGTGAGCGACGTGCAACTTGCCTCACTGGCGCTGGGTAACAAGCTCGGAGACGGCGGTCAAGGAAGCGTCCACGAACTCGTCGGTGATCCGCGCAGGGTCTACAAGCAGTACCACAATCCCAAGGATCCCTCGTTTTGCGTCGAGTCACTCGAGGCCTTGATTGCGGTACGCGACAAGCTGGTTTTGTCGGGAAGACCCGTGGACGACTGGGCGGCTTGGCCCAGCGCTATCGTACGTTCCGGAAATGACCCGGTGGGCTTCATCATGCCCCGGGTGCCCGCAGACTTCACCTTTGATGCCCGAGGGAAGTCCCGCCTGTCGGAGCTTGGCGTGCTCGCAAAGAAGCCTGGCCCGCTGTTCGATGGGATCACGCTGCCGAATCGGGACGAACGGATTGCGATACTTCGCCACCTTGCCGGTGCTGTGAGCACTCTGCACGAACACGGAATCGTGATCGGCGACCTTTCCTTCGCCAATATCCTCTGGGCCCGAACACCGACTCCACGCATCATGCTGATCGACTGTGACGGTATGAGACTGCAGAACAGGCCGGCGGTTCTGCCTCAGGCGGAAACGCCGGACTGGGACGATCCGCTCGACGCTGGTAGTGCAGCTCCCACATTCGACCGTGATTGCTACAAGTTGGCGCTTGCTGTGCTGAGGGTATTGGGACAGACGATCGATTCTCGGCCAGCCGACTTCGATCCTGCCTCTCTGGATGGGTTGGAAAGTGGTGTAGCGCAACGCATACGGCAGTCGATTGCCGGATCCATGGGGCCAGTGGGGACCAGACCGACTGCACGCTCATGGGTGTCGGCACTCAGTGAACGGGCAACACGACCGGTTCAGCCAGGACTTCGGCGTGTTGTCGCCGCGCCCAGCGCAAAGCCGGAATTGCTCGGAAGCCAGGAGCGAAAGTTCCGTAGTGTAACTCCACCGAAGAAGTGACGGACCGTGAACTCGCTTGTGGTGCTAGTGGCCGGGTGCGCTCTCGCGTTGATTGTTGTGGGCGTAGTGCTGCGCATTCGTGCGAAGAGACGCCTTCGTCGTTTCTCCGCTGCCGTTCCCCAGCCGCAGCGCCTGTGGACGGGACCAGTGCATCTGGACGATTCGGAGTACGACCGTGCTGACGGTGCGCGTGTCGACCATGCATTTCCGGAGGCAAGTTCGCCTCGTCCGCTGAGGGTCGATGCGGATGGATTCCGCTTTCATCCGTACGAGATCTCCGATATCGATACCGACCACACGGATGACGGCAACATCGAGCTTGGAGTATCGTCCGACGGTCCTGTCATTCTGGCGAAGGGTGCCAACAACGCGTGGAGGTCGAGACTTCGCAAGCCCGATAGGCAAGACGAGATTCGATACTACGACGACGGATCTCTTCGTCGTGGACGCGAACTGGGCTCGGGAGGGCAGGGAGCAGTCTACGAGTTGATCGAGAGGGATGGTGAAGTCGAGAAGCGCTTCTTCATGCCGCTTGAGAAGGGTGCGCGTGAGTTCGAGGAACTTCTGCGCAGGCGTACTGCCGTAGAGGCCGCGGTCTCCGCGTGCCCTATTCACCTCTGCTGGCCGGAAAACCCTGTTCGGCGGGAAGAAACCTTGATGGGCTACGTCATGCCTCGTATCCCTGATCGGTTCTTCTTCGAGGTGAAGTTCGGAAGGTCGGGTGTGAAGCGGCGTGAGCGCGAGCTGCAGCACGCGATACCTCGAAAATCAGCCATGGCACTCCCGTTCGATGTCACGGACGAAGAGCGATTCGAGCTGGTATATCTGGTCGCGCGGTTTCTCGACGCAATGCATCGGAACAACCTCGTCTACGGAGATATCTCGTGGGTCAACTTCATCTTCTCGTTGAATCCCGTCGAGCTGTGCGTCCTCGACTTCGATTCGTCGAGAGTGCAGGGGAGCCTGCCGTTCACGCGGATGCGTCCGGTCGATACCCCTGACTGGGAGGATCCGGAGTGGCCGGACTCGGTGGTCACGAGAATGGATTCCGACCGCTATAAGTTTGCGCTCTTGGCGTACCGGATGCTGATCGCGCGAAGCCTCGATGGGCTGATAAGCGATGACTTCGATGTTCCAGCGTTGAGTGGGGCCGATCCCGAACAACTCTCCAATCTTTGGAGTCGTGCACGAGGACCGGCCGGGACGCGTCCGCAGATCGCCGAGTGGTTGAACGCTTTCGAATCGGTGCGGGTATGAGTCGCGAACGATGTGGTCGTCGACTGCATCACGCTAGCCTGATCTGGCTCTGGGCAACGGGTGCTGCACAGAGCCAGATCAGGCTCGACCAGTGCGGGTTACTTGCTTCCCGGAGCCCATCGAAGACCCCACTTGTATGCTTTGTCGAGGTCCGACTGGCCACCTCGGATGTACCGAACCTCTCTCTTCACGCTGATCTCACCCTTCTTGCTTTCCAGCAACGCGATCGCGCACATGGGTGCACGGTTGTCGCCGGAGTCGAGTCGCACCTCGATCTCGGGTCCTCGCGTTCGATATAGCGTGACCACACCGTCGGCTGCGGCCCAGTTCGGCACGCCCTCGTAAATGTACGCGAAGATGAGAATGCGTTTGAAGATGGTTGGGTTCGAGAGGTCGATATACAGATTCTCGCCCCCCGCAACGGATCCCGTCCGGTCGTCGCCGTCGAGCTCGATATACGGGTAGCTGTATCTCGACCCGAAATCCTCGCCGAGCGCTTGGATGACACCTTTGCTTCCGTCGGCGAGTTCGTACAAACAGCCGAGGTCAAGATCGATGCCACCGCCGCCGGTGAGTCGTTTCAGGAAGCCCTTGCGGGAGCCGGTCGCGCTCCAGTTCAAATTGACCCGCATGATGCCCTGTTCCTCGCCTGCTTTGACGAGGCTGACGGACTGGGTCTTCTTGTCGAGAGTGATCTTCGAAAGATTGACCGGTGTGGGCGGAGGCGTTGGCCGGACGTCTCGGGAGGGTGGGACGGCAGGTCGCGGCGGTGCCGGTGTGGGAGCGGGCGCGGGAGGTGGGGTCGGAGGCGCTACTGACTGACTGACATCGACTCCGTAATTCTTCGCCAGTGCGGGCAATCCGGTGTTCCAGCCCTGCGAGACGTTTCGGACCTTCCATACACCGTTGCGGCGGTAGACCTCCAT
>NZ_JADZGH010000256.1:2342-17878 GCF_015865005.1 Rhodococcus sp. CX | reverse complement strand
GGCGGGGAGCGAGCAGCCGTTCATCTGCAGCGGGGTGAAGATGCGATCCTGGATCAATGTTTTCAAGGGCGCGCCACCGAAGCGCTCGGCCAGCATTCCGAGCAGCACATAGTTGGTGTTCGAGTAGTCCCAGCCCTCGCCCGGCGCGAATTCGGCGGGGACGCCCTCGATCGTCGCGAGCAGCTCGTCCGGGGTCCACACTCGCTGTGGATCGTCGGCCAGCGCGTTCAGGAACGCGTCGGTGGTGTAGGTCGGAATCCCGGAGGTCATGTTCAGTGCCTGACGGATGGTGGCCCCGTTGGTGTCGACCTGTGGGAAGTACTGCTCGAGTGGATCGTCCAGTCCGAACTTGCCCTCCTGAGCGAGTTGCAGGGCGACCGTCGCGGTGAACGTCTTGGTGATGCTTCCGATCCGGAAGTGGTCGGTCATCTCCACCGGTTCGCCGGTGTCGATGTTCGCGACGCCGGCCGCGATCTCGTAGTCGCCCCGCTCGGGACTCCGGACGATGGCGACCAGTCCCGGAATGCCCATCTCCTCCATCTGCTCGGTGATCACCGGCCGCACCGCAGCTTCGAGATCGTCCTGCGCCGGCGGGGCCTCGGCAGTCGGGGCGGAGTTGCCGCAGCCGGTCAGCGTCGCGAACATCATCGTCCCGAGCACTGTGGCCGCCGCGGCACGATGGTTGCGCATCGAGGACGATCGAGCTCGCATCAGCGGATACCTCTGGCCCGGGCACCTGTAAGGGTGAGACGGATTGTGTTCCCGCGGAACCCTCGACCCGGGGAATGCCTCAGGTCAGGGGCGCCGTCGATGACCAGTGTCGCATGTGTCCCGCGGTTTCCATCCCGGAATCCGGACGGCATCGAACGGCCGGCCGACCGGCGGATGCGGCTTCGTGCCACGGTCCGACGGACTAGTCTCGACAAACGAACAGCCTGCTGCGGGCCGCCCCGGCAGCATCTTCGGAAGGGATTGTGATGGCTGTCTTGCGACGCGCTCTGGTCGCCGCGCTGATGGGCGGGGTGCTCGTGTGCTCGTGTGGCACGGACACGCAGGCCGAGGACGCCGTGGCGAGCGGCGACGTCGCGGGTCGGGTGGACATCGGGGACGGCCACCATTTGTATCTGGACTGTCGCGGCACCGGAAGTCCCACAGTGGTCCTGCAATCCGGGTTCGGCAACGCAGGCGACATCTGGAGCCTGAGCGAATCCGATTCTCCGGCTGTGCAACCGGCGCTCGCGACGTCGACTCGCGTGTGCTCCTACGACCGGCCCGGTTCCCTCGTCACCACGACCGTTCGCGATGGCGAAGTCGTCGACGCGGAGGAGCCGTCGCCGGGCCGCAGCGACGAGGTCCCGATGCCGCGCGATCCGGCGGAGGTGGTCGCCGAACTGCACGACCTGCTGACGGCAGCCGGTGAAACCGGGCCATACGTGCTGGTCGGGCACTCGCTGGGTGGGCCGCTGCAGGCGCTCTATGCCGCTACGTATCCCTCGGAGGTGGCCGGGATCGTCCTGGTGGATGCACCGATGCCGGAACTGCGCGACAGCGTGACCGCCGATCAATGGAACCTGATGGCCCACCCGCAGTTGACGCCGGGAAGCTATCCGGACGGATATACGGCCGAAACATATTCTCTGGACCAGCTCATGGACGAGATCGAGACTGCGCCGCCGCTACCGCCGGTGCCGATGGAGGTGCTGGTCCGCGGCGAGGACACGCCGCTTCCCGACCCGCTGCCTCCCGGCATGTCGGCCGCCGATCTCGAGGCGTTGCACGGTGCCGAGCCGCAGGCCCAGACGGACTTCGTCGCGAGCCAGCCCGATGCCGAACTCGTCGTCGTCCCCGGTACCACGCACTACATCCAGACCCAACGACCCGACGCCGTGGTCGACGCCGTGAACCGCGTCCGCGATCGCGCGGACGGATAACCTCCGCAGCACCTACGCTGCCTGGTGGAAGCGGGGGACCTCGGCGAGGCGCGTCAGCCGTTGCAGGTCGTCGGACAGCGCGTCGCGACGGTCGCGGTGTGCCTTGACGAGGAGCCGGTACACCCGGTCCAGACCGGGAGCGACGTGCACGACGTCGTAGGTCTGCACGATCCGTGTTCCGGTTCCGTTCGGTTCCAGGTCGATTCGCCACACCGTGCTGTCGACCTTGCCCCACAGGCCCACCGTCTTCCATGCCAGCGACCGTGGGGGATCGACCGTGGTGAACATGCACGAGCGGCTCCAGACGAAGATGCCGGACCGGTTCGTGCCGCGGAATCGAACGCCCGGCGCTGCACGCTGGCCGGTGCCGATCCAGTGGGCGCCCCGGCATTCGTGACTCCATTCACCGATCCGGGTCACGTCGGTGATGATGTGCCACACGGCTTCTGGCGGCGCGGCGGTGATCGCTTCGGTGCGTCCGTGTCGTGCCAGCGTGCCCATCACGAATGCTCCTCGATCGGTGCCACGCGCAGCGACGGCACGGTGGACGCAGGACCCGTGCCCCACAGCACGGCGGCCTGCCGACGGTACTTTCGGGCGAAACCGTGCAGGAGGAGGAAGCGCGGCACGGCGGGAACGACGTGCACGATCGTGTCGCGATCCTCGGGTGTCGCCCCGTCGATGATCCAGTGCGCTTCCATGCCGAGTTCGGCGAAACCCTTCGGCTCGACGAAGTACTTCTTCTCGATTGCGCGGTACTCCGCGGTGGTGATCGTGGCGGCAACGACCGGCATCATCTCGAGTTCCTCGCGCTGCAGGTGGGGGAGTAGAACGTCTTCGAGTCCGGTCACGGCGGCGAGCAACCGTGCCCGTGCGGACGGGTCGTCACCGTAGGCCCGCGCGGCGTCCTCCACGACGGCGATCGCTCCGCCGATCTGTTCGTGGTCGGACGCCATCCGATCGAGCAGCGCACCGGCCGCCGGGTCCTTCGCCCGGATCGCCGGCCACAGTCCGGCGTCCTCGCCGGCATGGTGCATGTGCAGGAACAGGCACATCCAGAGGATGTGTGCGGCAAGTGCTCTGCGGCGCGGCTCGTCGGGATACGGAGGAGCCTCCAGCACCATGCGGGCTCGTCGCAGGTCGCGACGCAGTGCACTGTGCACGATTCCCATGCTTCGTGTGTCGGCGGGCTCGATCCTGTTGGTGTTCATGGCCCGCCCTCCTTTCACTTCTCCAGGGAGAGCAATTTGACGATCGTGTCGGTGAGCCACTCTTCGTACCGAGCGGGGCTCCACCCTGCGCTGCGGATGAGAAGGTCGTAGACCTCCAACGTGATCACCGCCCAGAGGCCGTCGCCTTCGAGCGGGGTCAGTTCGCGGCCCGCGATGGCCGCTCCCGCGATGTGAACGGTCTGCCGCTGGGCCTGCCGGATCTCGTCGAGCCGGGACGCGAGTTGCGGTTCCGCGGCGGCTCCCTCGCGCAGGGCGCGTTGCAGGCCGACGGTGCGCCCGTTCACGCCGGCGACCAACTTGGCTCCCGCGGCGGCCCGTTCCAGGTGACTTCCGCGGGAAATAGCGGCGAACTCGGGCCGGTCCATCAGCGCCACCGGCTCGTCGTCGCCGACCACCGCGATATCGAGCACCTGGTTGAACAGGCGAGGCTTGGAACCGAAGTGGCTGTACACGGTCTCGAAGGAGACGCCGGCCGCGCGTGCGATCTCGCGCATCCCGACGGACCAGCCACGTTCGGTGAACAGGGCCGCGGCGGCGTCGAGGATTCGGCGTCGGCTCTCCTCGGCCTGACGGCGCCGGAGTGTCGCGTCGTACCGCCGCGCCTTCGGGGTGGTCGATGCAGTCCCGCGTGCGTCCGCGTTCGTGCTCACCACTACATTGTGTAACGCCATTATTTTCAATACAAGTACTTGTATCGAATTTGGGGGAGCGGGCGGTGGCACCGGAGCCGCTCGATGGGAAGTCGCCTGCACCGCGAACATCGCGACCGGCTGGCGCTGGGGTGGGTGCGCCCGCTAGCGTCGACATCATGCCGGCGCCCCAAGTCCTCGGTGGCCGTTACGAGCTGCGGGGTGTGCTGGGCCGCGGCGGGATGGGTGAGGTGCGCGACGGTTGGGACA
The DNA here is from genome assembly GCF_015865005.1 of Rhodococcus sp. CX. Taxonomy (NCBI): domain Bacteria; kingdom Bacillati; phylum Actinomycetota; class Actinomycetes; order Mycobacteriales; family Nocardiaceae; genus Rhodococcus; species Rhodococcus sp. CX. Next base: position 13,816 of record NZ_JADZGH010000256.1, on the reverse strand, counting down.
CCCGCCTCGACCGACCGGTGGCGATCAAGCTGCTGCTTCCCGCGCTCGCGACCCAGTCCGAGATCCGGCGGCGATTCGAGGCCGAGGCCCGGTCCGCGGCCACCCTGAGCCACCCGCACGTGATCGCCGTCCACGACAGCGGCGAGGACGGCGGGATCCCTTACATCGTGATGGAACGCCTGCCCGGACGCACTCTCGCCGACGACCTCACAGGCGGGCCCTTGCCGCGTGAACGGGTCCGTACGATTCTGACCGAGGTGCTCGAAGCTGTGGCCGCCGCCCATGACGCCGGCATCCTCCACCGCGACCTCAAACCCGGCAACATCCTGTTCACGGCCACCGGCGCCGTCAAGGTGGCCGACTTCGGGATCGCCAAGAGCCTTGGCGCCGAGCACACCCTCACCCAAACCGGCGAGCTCCTGGGCACGGTGGCCTATCTCAGCCCCGAGCGACTCGCCGGGAACCCCGCCACCGTCACCGATGACCTCTACGCGGTCGGTGTCCTGGGGTACGAGGCCCTCTGCGGGCACCGCCCCTTCGAGCGGGACAACCCGGCGGCGCTGGTCCGCGCCATCCTCGACGAGCCGCCACCGCCTCTGGCCGCCGAGCGAGGCGACGTCGACCCTGCCCTGGCGACTGCGATCGACCGGGCGCTCGCTCGCGACCCCCGGCGGCGGTACCTCGACGCCCGCGTCATGCTCGCGGCTGTGCGTTCCCGCGGCTCAGAACCGGTCACCGTTGAGGTACGGGCGCCCACGCGGGTGCTCGCCCCTCCCTCACCCGCCCTCGTGTCCGCGTCGACCCCGGTGGGCACGGACCGGGTCCCTCACCGTGGCCTGGCCCGGGTCCGCGTTACGCTCGCGCCGGTGCTCGTCGCCGTGGCCCTCGTCGCCGTGGCCCTCGTCGCCGTCACCCTCGTCGGCTCCCGGGGGCAGGACGGTACCCCACCGCCGGTAGCCGTCCCCACCCCGGCTGGCGCCGGCCCGCTCCCGGCGCCGCTCTCGAACGCTCTCGACGAGCTCGACCGGGCGGTGCAGCCGTGAACCGACCGATGCTCGGAGCTGCCGTCCTTGCCATCGTCGTCACGCTCGCCGGGTGCAGCGAGGCACCGGAGGCGAGCACCGAATCCGGCCTGACCTTCCTGCAGGCGGACACCGCGACGGTGCGCTCGGCGGTCAACGCCCGGGACGAGGCCGGAACCACCGACGCCCTGGCCCGACTCCGCGCGGATGTGCTCCGGCTCCGCGACAGTAACGCGATCACCGCCGAGAGGGCGGACCGAATCCTTGCCGCCGCCGACAACGTGGAGACCGAACTCGCCGGCCTCTTCCCCCTCGCCACCACCACCGCCGTCGAGACCACCGCCGTCGAGACCACCGCCGTCGAGGCACCCCCCGTTTCCGGCGCCCCGGGCACATTCCCGACCACCGCGGTCCCGCCGGGGCAAGGCACCGAAGTGGACAAGGACAAACCTGATAAGGACAAACCCGACAAGGATAAACCTGATAAACCCGATAAGGACAAACCCGGCAACGGCAACGGCAACGGCAACGGATGAGCGAGTTCGCGACCACCGGGACTCCCGGTAACCGCGGCCCGACGTGTGGGGGCACCGCGATCACCCCATCGCATGCCTGGCATATCCACACCCGGCGCGGATGATCCGCACAATTCTCCGATTCCGTGATGGGGCCGACGCATCCGAGGCGGCAACCCAGCTGCACGAGCGGCTGATGGATCCGACCTCGCCCGAGCCATCGTTCGCGGTCGACCATCCGCTCCCGGCGATGCCCGCCGCGATAATGCCGACGAACGGGTCCGCATCCACACCGAGTACGAGGACCGGAGCGCCGACCTCGAGCACCGGATGGCTGTCCTGGCCGGACAGGGCGAGCAGCCTCGTGACCGGGCGGCCCGGGTGCGCGCCGACGCGGAGAATGCAGCTGCGGCCGCGACTGCCACCATCGGTCGGCTCGAATCCGATCTCGCCGCTGCCCGTCCGCCGCCACGGCCGAGTTGGAACGTGCCGACGAACGACGCGCCGAACTGCCCTCTACTCCAAAGCAACTCGAAGTGTAGGCTCGATCGGTACACGCCGAGAAATCGAACGGGCACGTCGTCGGCGGGCCGGACCGCTTGTGCCGATGATCTTCGACCTACCGCTGATCCCACACCGGCGTCGCGGTAGGGGTCACCGCGGCACTGACCGGCTACCCGGGGCGGAGCCTCAAGGGACCTCCGAGAGCACTTCAGTAGGCGATGGTGCCGTCGTCCAGTCCGTGCCACGGTATGGATGGTCGGTCGCCGAGGGCCGCTCGGGCGCGATCAGTCGTGCGATGATCGCGGGGTTGGGGGAACTGGGGGCAAGGTTGTCACCGGTGTCTGTGTGACACGGTCGATCAACTCGACGATCCCGATGCGGTGATGCTCGACGTCGCCCCCTGCGGCGGCTGATCGGGTCCTCGGCGACCGGATGCCCCGGCGCGTTTGTCGCGCGCTCACCCGTTACCGGCACGGACCCGCCGCCTTCTGGGAGGACTTCACGATCGAAAGCGAGGTGCCATGGTTCACGAGGCCTCGCGCCGGGGGCGGGCACGGTCCACGTGGGCGGTGACTTCGCCGCGGTGGCCGTGGCCGAGCGTGAGGTCACACGCGGACGGATGCCGGAGCATCCTTTCGTTCTGGTGCGGCAGCAGTATCTGGCCGATCCGACACCGCGGATCAACGCACGAAACAGAGATCTGCCCTCGTTGTAACCGGGGGCAGATCTCCATCGGCTGAGCTGTGATGTCGTGGATAGAAGGTGATCACACGGGCGGGACGGTCAGAATGGGTAACGGGCGATGTCCGGACGAACGGTCACCCACTGTGTCTCGGTGAACGCTTCGATATTCGCGAGCGGGCCACCGAAACGTGAACCGGTACCTGACGCGCCCACACCTCCGAACGGTGCGTTCGTCTCGTCCGCGACGGTCATTTCGTTGATGTGGATCTTGCCGGAGTCGATCCGGTCGGACCGGCCGCATCGAGGACCTGGCCGTGCGGGCTGTCACATCCGGGGATCGGGATGCGGTCGGTTACGGTGTATCCGGCCGGATCGATCTCCGCGAGATCGCCGCGGCCCTGCACGGCCACCACCATGCGAGCGATGACCGGGTCGTAGACGACGTTGCTGACCTCGCCACCCAGGTCGACGGTCGCTCGCACGGCCCCCGAATCCGCGTCCACGACGGTCTCGGTTCCGGCGTGCTCGTTGGTCGTCCACACCGTGTTGCGGATCGGATCGTAGGCCAACCCGTCGGGATATTCGCCGGTCGGTGCGGTAAACAGGACTTCACCGGTGTCCTCGTCGAAGGCGACCAGCTGGTTGCGTCCGGTGGCGGTGGCGTACACCCGGTGCTTGTCCGGGACCGCAAGCACTCCGTGCACGTCCGGAACGTCTGTGACGGTGCGGACGACCTGGTGGCTGCGCACGTCGACTTCGACGATCTCACCGGCGCCCATGTGGGCGATGAACAACAGTCCACGCCCGCTGTCGAGGCTGGTGTAGTCGAACCGCACCGGTCCGCCGGTCAGCTCCACCTGCGCGACCTGCCGCATCGGTAGATCGCCCGTCTGTGGGGACTCGGATGGCGCGGAAGACGAGCAGCCGTTTGCCAGGACAGCTATGAGACCCAGCAGTGTCGCGAGGTTTCGCTTCGGCCGCATCTCCACCTCCTGAGCCGATGCAACCGTGGCTGCAACACAACGCGTGAGCAGGTGTATCGACAGCAGCCCGAGTGGTTACCAACCGGGGATGCAGGTGGCTGCGGCGTCGACGGGTCCGGGTCTGCGCAGCAACCGGTGACATTCCGCGCCGATGTTCGGGAACGGAATTACCCAGGTGGTGCTGAGGGGTTTATTCGTGTGGGGGCCGCGCCGGTGACGACGTGATCGGCGTGGTCGACGTGGTTCATTCTTCGCGGAACAGGCGATGTTCAAGCGAGGCTTCGATTTTCATCCGCTGTGCGCGTTCGTCGCCTTGTCGCCGATGTTCGTCACGTCGACATGTACGAACACGGACTGTCCCTGCGGAACCTTGTTGACATAGGGGGCCACGTGCGGTGAGTTCGGTGTCGCAACCTCCGTCACGCGGTATCGAGACACCTCACAGCATCGAAGCACCTCTACAACGACTGCGCCCACCGCCCGATGTCACCGCGTTCGAGCGCCAGCGCCAGCAGTTCCGGGAACCGGTCGGGTGTGCACGCGAACGCCGGGATTCCCAGCGCCCCGAGCGCCGCCGCGTTCTCCCGATCGAAGGCCGGAGCACCGTCGTCGGACAGGGCCAGCAGCACCACCACCTGCACCCCGGCATCACGCATCGACGCCATCCGGCTGAGCATCTCCGCGCGGATCCCGCCCTCGTACAGGTCGGAGATCAACACGAACAGCGACTCGGTGGGCCGGGTGATCAGCGATTGGCTGTATGCGATCGCGCGGTTGATGTCGGTGCCGCCGCCGAGTTGCGTGCCGAACAGTACCTCCACCGGATCGGACAACTTGTCGGTCAGATCCACCACCGCGGTGTCGAACACGACCAGCGACGTGCGCAGCGCCCGCATCGACGCGAGCACCGCCCCGAACACCGACGCGTAGACCACGCTCGACGCCATCGACCCCGATTGGTCGATCGCCAGCACCACGTCGCGCTGCACGGCCTGCGAGCGCCGGCCGTATCCGATCAGCCGCTGCGGCACCACCGTGCGGTACTCCGGCAGATAGTGCGCGAGATTCGCGCGGATCGTGCGATCCCAGTCGATGTCGCGCAACTTCGGATTCGAGGTCCGCGCCGCCCGGTTCAGCGCACCGGTCACAGCGGACCGGGTGTGCTGGGCGATGCGTTCCTCGATCTCGCGCACCACCTTCTCCACGACCATCCGCGCGGTCGCGCGGGTGGTTTCCGGCATCACCTTGTTCAAGCTGAGCAATGTGCCGACGAGATGCACGTCCGGTTCGACGGCGTCGAGCAGTTCCGGTTCGAGCAGCAGCTGCGTCAGCCCCAGCCGCTCCATCGCGTCGCGCTGCATGACCTGCACCACCGAGGTGGGGAAGTAGGTGCGGATGTCGCCGAGCCAACGCGCGACCCGCGGCGCCGAACCGCCCAGACCGGCGCTGCGCCGGCCGCTCGGATCCGGATCGCTGCGATCGTAGAGAGCGGCGAGGGCACCGTCCATCGCCTCGTCGTCGCTGGAGCTCAGCCCGCCGGTGGAGTCCTCGGAGGCTTCGCCGAGCAGCAGCCGCCAGCGACGCAGCCGTTCCGTCTCGTCCGATGATGTTGTCACGCAGGAACTCCCAGGATCAGTGCGGTGGTGCGGACGGCGCGGGCCCCGCGCTCGGCATCGACGGAGGCGACGCTGCCGTGGGTCCGCTCGCCGCCACGCACCACCGCGCCGAGCGTGCGGCGCTCGGCGGGAGCGAACGAGCCGAAGGTGCGGCGCAGCACGGGCAGCACGTCCACGAAATCCTGTGCGGGAAGTGCCGAGACCCAGTCGTCGATCAACCGCAGCAGGTCGCGGTCGTGCATGAGCAGGACCGCGCCGCCGCCGACGAATCCGTCGATCCAGCGCGCCTTCGCACCCGGATCGCTGCCCACCGACAGTGCCCGCGACACCCGCAGCGCGGTTTCGTGCTCGTCGATCCGGCCGATGTCGCGCAGCAGTCGCACGGTCCGTCCGGTGAGGATGCCGTCGACGTCGTCGCGGTCCGCGATCACCCGGAGGGCGGCGAGCCACCGCCCGGTCGTGTCCGCGTCGTCGCGGACGGCGATCGCGGTGTGCACCTCGTCGACGGCCTTGCGCAGTGCGTCCGCGGCATCGGCATCCAGGCCGGTCGCCGCCGCGGGCAGGCCGGCGCAGATCCGCGCGAGCAAGGCGTCGGTGACGTGCGCGAGCGAGGACAGGTCGGTGCCCCGGACATCGCCGTACCGCAGTGTGCGGATCAGCGCCGGCAGCGCCGACATCAGGTGCAGCACGTCGTGATCGAGCGCGGCTGCGGCATCGACCGCGGACAGCACATCGGGGATCGCTGTGCGCAGGTCGGCGAGCAGCGCCTTCTCCAGCGTCTCGGTGACCGCACCGAGGGAAACGTCGGGGCGGCTTACCCGGTCGAGGACCATCGCGTGGGCCGCCGATTCGACGGTCGTTCCCCACCGCGAGGCCTCGACGACGGCGACGGACAGTTCCGGCTCCCACCGCAGCGTCCACGACTCGCGGAAGGTGCCGGTGGAACGGACCGCGCTCGTCGTCGGCTTCGCCCAGTCGATGCCGAGCAGCGCGAGGCGGTGCAGCAACCGCGACCGCTGCAGGTCGTTGTCCTTGCGCAGATCCAGGTCGAGGTTCTTGTCGACCGCGGATCGCTTGAGCCGCAGCGTCTTCGACCGGGCTTGCAGGTCCGCGTCCAGAGGAACCGTCGGGGTGTCGTCGGGGATCTCGCCGAGCGCCTCGCCGACGACGAGTCGCCGCGTCACCAGGTCGAGCAGCACGTCGTCGCCGTTGCACAGCACCGACCGGGTCGCCTCGGTGACCTCGGTGAGGCCGGGCAGGGGGCGCTCGCGCAGCGCGGCGAGCGCCTCGGCCAGTCGGGTGGCCTCGATGACGTGTGCGCTCGAGACCGGTAGGTCTTCGCGGCGCAGTTCCCGCGCGACCCGAGTGAACCACCGTTCGATCGTGTGGTCGTGGTGGGTGAACAGATGGTGGTACCAGCCGGGCGAGGTGATGCCCGCGCCGTATCCGGACGCCGCTGCCAGCCGCGAGTGCGTCCACGGCACCCACGTGAGCGACGACTTGATCTTCGGCAGGCCCTTGAGCAGTCGCGCGTCGGGTGCGGCGGGCCCGAGTTTGCCGGACAGCGCCGGAGCGTGCATCGCCCCGCACACCACCGCGACCTTCTGGGCCCCGGCCTTGACGGTCGCGCGCAGCACCTGACGCATGTGCGCTTCGCGTCGCAGCGTGTGCTCGTCGATCTCCATCGTCTCGCGCAGCGCAGCCATCGCGTCGGTGATTGCATCGAAACCGTCTGCATGACAGCCGTTTTCGATGTTCGTGTCGTCTCGATGCCGGGTACGGGATTCGACGACGGCGTCCCACCACTGCTCGAAATCGTCGTAGCCGCCGGCCGCGGCGAGCGCGTCCAGCGGATCCGGACCCTGCTCACCGGCCGGCCGGTCCGCCGCGAGGCTCAGCGCCGCCGGCAGATCGCAGAAGCGGACGTCCGCGTCGTGCAGGATCGCCCACTGCAGTGCCTGCCACTCCGGGGAGAACGTGGCCAGCGGCCAGAACGCGGCCGTCGCCGGATTACCGCTCGCGTAGCCGAGCAGCGCGACGGGCGGGCGCATCTGCTCGGACGCCGCCAGCGTCACCAGCGGATCGGCGTCGGCGGGGCCCTCGATGAGCACGGTGTCCGGTTCGAACTCGGCGAGCGCGCGCAGCAGGGCGCGTGCCGAGCCCGGTCCGTGGTGCCGGATGCCCAGCACCCGGACCTGCGCGGTCACACTCACCCGGCGACCTCGCGGCACGCACGGTAGAAGTCGGCCCATTCGGGACGGCCGCGGACGACGGCTTCGAGGTACTCGTCCCACACGACGGTGTCGGCGACCGGATCCTTGATCACGGCACCGAGGATGCCGGCGGCGACATCGGCCGAGCGCAGCACGCCGTCCCCGAAGTGGGCCGACAGGGCGAGCCCGTTGGTGACCACCGAGATGGCCTCCGCGGTGGACAAGGTGCCCGACGGCGACTTGAGCTTGGTGCGGCCGTCGCTGGTCACGCCGCGCCGCAACTCCCGGAAAACCGTTACCACGCGCCGGATCTCGTCGGCCGCCGCCGGAACCTGCGGCAGTTCCAGTGCGGACCCGAGCTGGGCGACGCGCCGCGCGACGATCTCCACCTCGTCGTCCTCGCTGGCGGGCAGCGGCAGCACCACGGTGTTGAACCGTCGGCGCAGCGCCGACGAGAGGTCGTTGACACCGCGGTCGCGGTCGTTGGCGGTGGCGATGACGTTGAATCCCTTGGCCGCCTGCACCTCGATGCCGAGCTCGGGGACGGGCAGCGTCTTCTCGGACAGGATCGTGATCAGCGCGTCCTGCACGTCGGCGGGAATGCGGGTCAGTTCCTCGATGCGGGCGACGGCGCCGTCGCGCATCGCGGTCATCACCGGGGACGGCACCAGCGCGGCCGGGGTGGGACCCTCGGCGAGCAGCCGCGCGTAGTTCCAGCCGTAGCGGACCGCTTCCTCGGCGGTGCCGGCGGTGCCCTGCACCAGACGCGTGGAGGTTCCGGAGATCGCCGCCGCCAGATGCTCGGACACCCAGGTCTTGGCGGTGCCGGGTACACCGAGCAGCAGCAATGCGCGATCGGTCGCCAGTGTCGCGACCGCCACCTCCATGAGCCGACGCGGCCCGACGTACTTGGGGCTGACGACGGTGCCGTCGGACAGTTCCCCGCCGAGCAGGTACGTCACGACCGCCCACGGCGACAGCTGCCAGGACGGCGGCCGCGGACGATCGTCGACGCGGGCGAGCGCGGCGAGTTCGTGCGCGTACTGCTGCTCCGCGTGCGGGCGCAGCAGGTTCGGCTCGTCGATGACGGTGTCGGTCAACTCAACTCCTCGTGAAGGGTTCGGCGAAGTTTCAGGATGTCGGCGGCCGTCGCGAAGCGATTGAGCCGGACGAGGTCGTCGGTGCGGGTGGCGGCGTCGTCGAACAGGTCGACCAGTTCGAACGGGGCGTGGCGCGCGAGCAGGTCGGTCAGCGCCCGGAAGCTGTGCGAAGTCGGCGCCGCGGCGGTGTAGAGGACGGTGAGGACCTTCCGGGCGATGTCGGCGGGCCACGGTGCGGGCAGCGCGGCGATGTCGTCGACGAGTAGCAGTTGCCGGGCGGACATGCGTCGCAGGTGCTCGACGAGCACATCCCGAGGTGCGTGTTCGGCAACCCGGAGGCCGGCCCGGTCCTCGCGCGGCAGCAGCGCGGCGGCCCAGGCGCTGTCGCGCTGATGATCGACGGCGGTCTCCCGGCCGTGCCGCAGGACGTCCCGCAGGTGCTCGCTCACCTCGAGGTCCAGCACGTCGCCGATCCGCATGCCGGACGCGAGCCACGCGGACAGCGGCGCGGACGCCGCCAGCGCCCACACCCGGGCCCGGTCGCGGGCCTCCTCGACCGGGTACGCGCGGTCGGCGCGTGCCGCCTCGGCGGCACGGGGGAGCGGATCGTCGAGACCGTCGCGCATCGCTTCCGCGTCGAGCACGTCCGGGATCGTGAACTCGACGGCGCCGTCGTGCACGCGCGCCCAGGCTCGGACACGCCCGGTCATGCGGCGGCCGAACGCGGACTCGGGGAGCCGGCGCAGCAGATCGAGTGCCACGTTGCGGACCTTGCGGCTGCGGTCGTCCAGCGCGGTGTCGAGCAGGTCCTCGTCGTACGCACCCAACCCGGCCGCGAGTTCGGTGAGCAGGTTCTGGCGGTTCGCGGCCGTCTCGGTGCTCCACGACGCGGCGAGCAACTCGGTCGCCGCGGCGGGGTCCTGTGCGCGCAGGGCCCGGAACCAGCGGCGCCGGGCGGCCGCGGCACCGTGCTGCCACACGGACGGATCGTCGGTGTCGGGCGCGACCAGATCGGACCAGCGCGGATTCTGCTGCGCCAGCCATCGGCCGCGCGGCCCGAGCAGGACGAGCAGCTTGTCCCGCAGCTCCTCGTCGAGCGCCGAGGCGCGCCCGAGCAGGTCCACGACGATGCCGTGCGGGGCGCGGAAACCCTGTGCGGCATCGAGCCATTCGCCGATCAGGTCGGATCGCACGGTGAGCAGTGCACGGAGTCGTTCGCCTGCTGCCGGGGGCAGCAGCGGCCGGTCGTCGTCGGCGGCGGGCTCGGGCAGCGGGCGCGTCACGGGAACGGATCCGGCGGCGACGAACGCGCGTTCCAGTGCCGCGGCACCGAGCAGGCGGTGCTCGGGCGGGGCCACGATGGCGGCTGCCGCGTCCTGGGTGTGCAGCGCGGCGAAATCGGGTTCGGTACGGGCGGTGCCCAGCAACGCCGCCGAGGTCAGGGTCTCGAGTCCGTGCGTGCTCACAGGGCGACCGCCTCCTGGCCCGGCTCGAACACCGAGGCCGGTGTCACGGCGTGCCCGTCCCACTCGCCGCACACCGTCACCGGGTGGCCGCCGGACACCGCGAGCAGACGCCAGCGGCTGTCGAGATCACCGGCCAGTGGAAGGGCACGTTCGGCCCGGTCGACGAGCCACCACCGGTCGTCGATGCGGGTGGGTGTCACGGCGCTGAGCAGCACCGGCCACGAGCGGATCCACGGATCGGCACCGAGCGCGCCGGCGTAGTCGCTCAGCGCGGCGTCGAAATCCGTCGCCCGCAGGGTCGTGAACGGTTCCGGTGCCGCGTGCCGGGTGCCGATCAGCGCGCGCAACGGTGCGGCCCCGGGATAGAAGTGCAGGTCGGCGTCGACGAGGGTGCCGGGCACCGGCGCCTCGGCGTCGAATCGTGTTGTGCCGTGCGAGAAATCGAGCACCACCGCCCATCGTCCGGTGTCCCGTCCGCGCAGCCACAGCTTGCGGGTGTAGATGCGGTTGTCCTCGGTCGTGCGGCTCGCGACCGCCTGCCAGCGGTCGCGGACCGCGGGTTCGCGGCGCACCTCGTCCGTTCTGGTGGGGAATCCGAGGTGCGTGCAGACCGATCGGACCAGCGGTTCGGGCAGTTCCGCGAGGCTCCGGAAGGCCCGGATCAGCAGGTGCAGGCGCGCGTATTCACCGAGCACCCGTGCGGGCCAGTCCTCGTGGGTCGCGACGACGGACGGCAGCGCCCGCAGCGCCCCGGCGACGCCGGGCACCTGCGCGTCGACCATGCGTCCGGCGATCTCGTCGTAGGTGGCGTAGCCGTGGTCGACGGACCCGAGTCCGTTGCGGATGCGGTCGGTGAGCCAGCGATCGAGATCCTCGAGTCCCGCGGCGGCCCGTTCGAGGCGGCGCTGCAGCGCGGCCGGGTCGGTTTCCTTCGGAGGAGTATCCTCGGAAGTCGTTGCCTTTTCGGCTTTTTCGGCCCTGCTCTTCAGCCAGGCGGTGACGGCGTCGGGTGCGGACCCTTCGGGGACGGACCCCGCGGACCACTGCATGAGCAGGCTCAGGGCGTGCTTGCACGGAAACTTCCGGCTCGGGCACGAACACCGGTAGGCGGGCCCGGTCAGGTCCACCGAAGCCAGGTAGTTGCTCGCGCCGCTGCCGCGGCACACACCCCACAGGGCGCGGTCGCTGCGTCCGGTCTCCGTCCATTTCGACGCCAGCCCGCGCGCCGCCGTCTCCGACGAACGGTCGGGGGCGGCCGCGGCGATCTGAGCGGGGGACCAGGGTGTCGTCACGTCGGAGCAACGTACGGGAGGGGTCCGACAGGACGCCAACCGTCAGTGCGTGACGTGTTCGTCGAGCCGGCGCCGGATG
>NZ_JADZGH010000256.1:0-2332 GCF_015865005.1 Rhodococcus sp. CX | reverse complement strand
CGAGCAGGTCGTCGTCGGAGGTAGCGGGGGTTTCGGTGGTCACGTCGGGGGAGACCGGGGACCGCGTGAGCGCGCCGAATTCCGCGAGTTGGAGGCGCGACTGCTCGTCGACGGTGTGGCCGAGTACATAGTGCAGCAGCGCGTAGCCGGCGAGTTCGGCGTGCGCGCGGGACAGCCCCGCGCGCTGGGCGACGGCGACGAAACTGTCGCGGGCGCGGGAGGTGGTCAACCGGGACGCGTAGCTGGAGGCGACGAGTTCGGCGCCGTCGCGGTGCGCGAGCAGTGCGGCGCGGAATCGGTGGGCGAGTTCGGCGAGGGCCTCGTCCCACGATTCGGTGCTCGGCGGGGCGTCCACGCCCTCGAGGATGCGGTCGGCCATCGCGCCGAGCAGTGTCTGCTTGTTGGGGAAATGCCAGTACAGGGCGCCCGGCTGCACGCCGAGCGATCCGGCGAGCTTGCGCATCGTCAGGTCGCCGAGACCGTATTCGTCGAGGATCGCCATGGCGCCGTCGAGAACGTCGCCGCGTCGCAACTGCACCTGTTCGCTCCCTCTGTTTCGTGCTTGTCCCCTTTGACAGTAGTCGACCACCGCCCTAACCTGAACGCTGTTCAAGTGAACGGTGTTCAAGTTTGTTCCCGATACTCCAGGAGATCCGCCGTGACCAAGGCACTCGCCCCCACCGACATCCTCGCGGTGGCCCGCGAACAGGTGCTCGACCGCGGTGACGGTCTGCGCCGCGACCAGATCCTCGAAGTGCTGCAGCTGCCCGACGAGAGGCTCGAGGACCTGCTCACCCTCGCGCACGACGTGCGCATGAAGTGGTGCGGACCCGAGGTCGAGGTCGAGGGCATCATCAGCCTCAAGACCGGCGGCTGCCCCGAGGACTGCCACTTCTGTTCGCAGTCGGGTCTGTTCGCCTCCCCGGTGCGCTCCGCGTGGCTCGACATCCCGAGCCTCGTCGAGGCCGCGAAGCAGACCGCCAAGACCGGAGCCACCGAGTTCTGCATCGTCGCCGCGGTCCGTGGCCCGGACGCCCGGCTGATGGCGCAGGTCGCCGCCGGTGTCGAGGCCATCCGCAACGAGGTCGACATCCAGGTCGCGTGCTCGCTGGGCATGCTCACCCAGGAGCAGGTCGACCAGCTCGCCGCGATGGGTGTGCACCGCTACAACCACAACCTCGAGACCTCCAGCTCGTACTTTCCGAACGTCGTCACCACCCACACCTGGGAGGAACGGTGGGAGACGCTGCGCATGGTCCGCGAAGCGGGTATGGAGGTGTGCTGCGGCGGCATCCTCGGGATGGGGGAGACGCTCGAGCAGCGCGCCGAGTTCGCCGCCGAACTCGCCGAACTCGGCCCGGACGAGGTGCCGCTGAACTTCCTCAATCCGCGCCCCGGCACGCCCTTCGGCGACCTGGACGTGTTGCCCGCGGCCGACGCCCTGCGCGCGGTCGCCGCGTTCCGGCTCGCGCTGCCCCGCACCATCCTGCGGTTCGCCGGCGGACGGGAGATCACCCTCGGCGACCTGGGTGCCAAGCAGGGCATCCTCGGCGGCATCAACGCCGTCATCGTCGGCAACTACCTCACCACGCTGGGACGCCCCGCCGAATCCGATCTGGATCTGCTCGGCGAGCTGAAGATGCCGATCAAGGCCCTGAGCGAAAGCTTCTGACATGTTCGATCCGTTCACGGGCGCCGAGCTCGACGGCGCCGAACCGGTCCGGCCGCGTGCCGCGCAACTCGGCCTCGAACCGCCGCGCTTCTGCGCGCAGTGCGGCCGCCGGATGATCGTCCAGATCACCCCGGACGGATGGTGGGCGCGGTGCTCCCGCCACGGCACGATCGATTCGGCCCAGGACGAGCAGCGCTGAGCATGCGACTGCGCTGAACATGCGACGAGGCCCGGAGGGAAAAACCCTCCGGGCCTCGTCGTCGTTCGGTGTGGCGCTGCCGTTCCGTTCAGCGCTGCTGCGGCGGAACCGGGGTCGTCGTGGTGGGAGCGACGGTCGTGGTGCGGGTCGTCGTCGACGTGGCCGGTGCGGTCTCCGTCGTCTCGGTCGTGGTGGTCTCGGTCGTGGTGGTCCCGGTCGTGGCGGTTTCGGTCACCGTCTCCGGGGTCGCGGTCGGGGTGGCTGCCGCCGGATCGGTGGCGTCCGGCGCGACAGCGGTGCCGGCGACCGGCGCCGGGGCGGCATCCGACGTTCCCGTGGTGGTGGTTCCCGCGGTGGACGCGGTGGTGCCGGCCGGGGTGGTCCCGGGCTCGGTGGTCACCGCGTCGGTGCCCGGGGTGGTCGTGGTGCTCGTCGTGGTCTCGGAGGTGGTCTCCGCGGTC
>NZ_JADZGH010000024.1:0-4485 GCF_015865005.1 Rhodococcus sp. CX | reverse complement strand
CGTGATCGGCGGTGCGATCGCGATGGCCGTGACGTTCGCGGTCGGCTACCTGTTCGGCACCACGGCGGGCTGACGAAGGTTTCGCCGCCCGCCGCGGTACCGAAGGAGACGGTGCCGCGGCCGCGGGCGTTACTTGGTGCGGGCGATCAGGACCGGGCAGGGTGCCTTGTGCACCAGGTTCTGGCTGGTCGAGCCGAGCAGGGCTGCGGCGATCTGTCCGCGGCCGTGGCTGCCGACGACGACGAGCTGTGCGTCGTCGAGTTGGCCCAGCAGAACCTTCGCGGCCGGTCCGCGTTCGACGACGCGACGCACCTCGACATCGGGGTACTCGTCGTGCTTACCGGCGAGCGCTTCCGCGAACACCGCGGTTTCCGCTTCCTGGACCGCGTCCCAGTCCACGAGCGTGGCGGTCGCGCCGGTGCCGAGCGCCGCGTCGCCGATCCACGAGTGCGCCGCGACGAGCGGAACGCCGAGGGTGTCCGCCAGCGTGAAGGCGTACGACACTGCGGCTCTGGACAGTTCGCTGCCGTCGACACCGACGACGATCGGCTTGTCGTTCGGCAGCGGATTCTCGGTGTCGCCGCGCCACACCACGACCGGGCACGGTGCGTTGTTGGCGACGCGCAGCACGGTGGAGCCGAGCAGGAAGTTCTCGATGGCTCCCGCGCCGGTCGCGCCGACCACGACGACGCGGGCGTCGTCGGCTGCCTCGAGCAATGCGTTGGTGGCGGGGCCGGGGCCGATGTAGCTCTCGACGGTGAGGCCGGGCTGTTCGGCGCGGATCAGGTCGCTGACGTCGGCGAGCAGTTTCTCGCCGTCGGCCTTGAGCTGCTCGTACATCTGGGACTGGATGAGCACCGCGGACTCGCTGTAGAAGATGCCCTCGCTGGGGAGCGCGTGGACGAGACGCAGCGGAAGTTCCAGCCGGGCGGCGAGGGCTGCGGCCCATCGGGCAGCGGCAGTGGCGGTGTCGGATCCGTCCAGACCCGCGACGACGGCCTTGGTCACGTGCGTGCTCATCGTTGAGCCTCCATTCTCGTGAGGGACTGCAGGTCGAGACTATCCGCTGGCGCGGCAGGTGAGGGTGGCGTCGTGCTGTGGTCTACAGCACGAGCACCGCCGCCCCCGCGAATCGGCCCTCGGACAGGTCTTCGAGTGCCCGGTCGGCCCCGTCCAGCGGGTACGGCGTCGTCGTGACGTGCAACCGGTGTTCGCCCGCGAACGTGAGGAATTCGTGTGCGTCACGGCGTGTGTTGGCGGTGACGCTGCGAACCGTTCTCTCCCGGAACAGGTGTCGCTGATAGTTCAGGGTGGGAACGTCGGTGAGGTGGATGCCGGCGAGGGCGAGTGTTCCACCGGCGTCGAGGGCTTCGAGGGCGGTCGGCACCAGTTCCCCGGCCGGGGCGAACAGGATCGCCGAGTCGAGCGGTTCCGGAGGCGTGTCGTAGGCGCCCTGCGCGGAGGATGCGCCGAGGTCGAGTGCCAGCCGCTGGGCGTCGTCGCCGCGGGTCATCACGTGCACCCGAATTCCTTGTGCGAGCGCGACCTGAGCCGTCAGGTGTGCGCTCCCGCCGAAGCCGTAGAGGCCGAGCGTGCCGCCGGGCGGAACCTGCGCGCGCAACAGAGCGCGATAGCCGATGATGCCCGCGCACAGCAGCGGTGCCAGCGTCTGCGGGTCGTACCCGGACGGAAGCGGTAAAGCGAAATTTGCTGGAACGGTTGCGAATTCGGCGTAACCACCGTCGGCGTCCCAGCCGGTGTAGGTGGACTGCGGGCACAGGTTCTCGTCGCCGCGCAGGCAGTATCGGCATCGTCCGCACGTGCTGCGCAGCCACGGAATCCCCACCCGGTCACCGATCGCATGTGTCCCGAGGTCACCGCCGATCACCTCGGCGACCACTTCGTGCCCGGGCACCACATGCTGCCGGTGCACCGGCAGATCCCCCTCGGCGACGTGCAGATCGGTGCGGCACACGCCGCACGCGAGTACCCGCACGAGCAGTTCGCCGTCGCCCGGTTCGGGTACCGGTTCGCGCACCGCGCGCAGGGGACCCCTGGCGATGGGTCCCGGTGTCTGTACCCGCCACGCCCGCATCGTCTGTCCGGTGTTCATGTCCCTCCCGGATGGTTCACTTCCACAACGGCTTCGCCGCGCGCAGTGCTTCCTTCCACGCGTCGTCGAGGTGCACCGCCTGGGCTTCGCCCAGCAGAGCCTCACGGTGGTACGCGATGCCGAGGCCGAAGCTGGACTCGGCGGCGTGTCCCTGCTCGGACACGATGTCGAGCAGGTGTTCGCGCGCGACCACCGAATCCTGGAATTCGCCGAGGAGGTCCTGGAACGCGTCGAAGTGATCGAGTGCCTTGCCCGCACGTTTGGGATGCACCGGGCGTCGCGCTCCTCGGGTGTGTCGGCACGACCGACGGCACGGACCCGCTTCGAGACCTTCTGCGCGAGCTGTTCCAGCGAGCCGGTCAGATCACCGGCCTTGGCCTTGCGGACCTTGCGGGACGTCTGCGGTGCGGTGGCCAATCCCTCGATCAGGGCGTCGAGGGCGAGCAGCATCTGCAGGTAGCGATCGGAATCGAGGGCCGCGACCGCTTCGATTCCCGCGATCTCCGACTGCCTGGAGAAGTACTCGTCGATGCGGGCCTTGGCGGGTTCCCGGTGCGATTCCACCGGGATCTCGGCTACCCGGTCGAGCAGCCGCTCCCACTGCACCTCGAGGTCACGGGACGGGCTGAGGCGGCGGCCGAGCCACCGCAGTTCGTCGACCACCGACTCGTCGAGGCCGAGATCGCCGGCGTAGGTCTGCAGGGCGCTGCGCGCACGGCGTGCGGCCTTGCGCATGCTGTGCACCGAGTCGGGGGCCGCGCGCCGCACCGCGATGTCGGTGAGCTCGAGTTCGCGCAATTCGGTGGCCAGGTAGTCGCGCAGGTACCCGGCCGGGCCACCCACCTTCGGTTCGTCGGGAATCAGATCGCCGAGAACCCGGTGCAGTTTGGACGGGCTCGGCGAGCGCTCGATGCCCTCCGCGGTGAGCCGGTCGTCGACGGCGTCGAGCAGGCTCGCACCGCCTTGCGCGGCGCCGTTGCGGCCGAGTTCGACCTCGATCTCGCGCCACTGCACCTGCGCGTCGTCGGCTCCGCGGACCGCGACGACATCGTCGACGACGATCTCGGCGAGCACCGTCTCGCCGGGTCCCATCGCGCGGATGCGCCGACGGGAGGTGGTGAGCAGGGCGGCGAGTTCGACGGGTCGACCGCGTCGCACACCGCGCAGCAGGCCGAGCAGTTCCGCCGGTGGTGTGCCGGTGTCGTCGCCGAGCGGGAAACGCAGTTCGGTTCGGGTGTCGAGGCCCGAGGGCAGTTTCAGATGCCAGCCGGCGTCGTCGCCGCCCTCGCGCCGGCGCAGGGTGATCCCGGCGCGGAGCAGCCGCAGATCCCGGGTGTCGTAGTACTGCGCGGCCAGCTCGATGCGTTCGTCGGTGAGAGTCTCGACGCCCGGCAATCCGGACAGGTCGGGAAGAGTCAGATCCGTGTCGGCGGTGTACTTGCGTTCGGTTTCCTCCACCGACTCGATCCCTGACGGGTTCGTGGTCGCCACCCGGTCCTCCCATTCACTGCGGACTTCGCTGCCGGGATCGGCAGCTCTGCCGCCCACATTGCCACCGTATGTGGGGAATGTCCCGAACGGAACGCCTATTTCGTGTCGCAGGCCCGTTGTGTAGAGACTTTGGACCCTGTTTTGCGATGAGATGGCATGGTGATCATGGAAGGACGCGGGTGCTCTGGAGGCTTGGATGAGAATTCTGGTGTCGGCGGCGAGCAGACACGGTTCGACCGCGGAGATAGCCACAGCACTCGGAGCGGCCCTGCGCGACCGCGGTGCGCTGGTCGATGTCGTCGAACCACACGACGTGCGCGACATCTCGGGTTACGACGCGGTGGTGATCGGTAGCGCCGTCTACCGCGGGCGCTGGCTGCGCCCGGCCAAGGACTTCGTCGACGCGCACGCCGAAGAGCTACGTCGGCGGGCGGTGTTCCTCTTCTCGTCCGGACCGATCGCGGATCAGGACCGGCCGGTCAACAGCCCGTACGACGTGTTCACCGTCCGTCACCGCACGGGTGCACGCGAACATCGCATGTTCGCCGGGAAACTCGACCCCGAGGGGCTGAGCGTCGGCGAACGGATGCACGTGCGGATGTCCGGCGGCAGGGTCGGCGACTTCCGGGACTGGGACGCCGTCGGCGGATGGGCGGGCACGATCGTCGACGCCGTATCCGACGACAAGCCGATGTCCGACGACAAGCCGGTGTCCGACAACGAGCCGGTGTCCGACAACGAGTCGGCGTCCGGGGACGAGCAGGGACCCGACGTCGAGACGTCACCCGGCCCGGCGGCCGGGAGCGACGTCGTATCGGAGGCGGCAGGCTCGTCCACCGTCGACTCCGGCACCGTCGACTCCGTCGACACCAGGGGCGGGC
>NZ_JADZGH010000255.1:12565-16783 GCF_015865005.1 Rhodococcus sp. CX | reverse complement strand
CCTGTTCGAGCAGGACGGTGCTGCACACGCTACCCACGTATCCGGCACCGCCGGTCACCAGAAGCTTCACGATCGTCGACCCCTCTTCGCCGGCCCGGTACCCGCCGGCGAAGAGGACCTCGATCAGACCTGCTTCACCTGAACGGCATGAGCCATTTCGTCGGACAGTTCGAAACCCTCGTGGCCGGCGACCGTGATGATCACCGACCCGGGCTTCGTCTCGACTGTAACGCGCGCGTCCGGAACGACTCCGGCCTCCCGCAGTCGCGCGATCACGTCGGGATCGGACTGCACGTACTCGGCCAGTCGTCGCACGACCACCGCGGTCGGCTTACCGGGCGGGATCTCGGTCAGCCGCACCAGCTTCTCGTCCTCCGGTACGGGACGGTTCAGTCCGAGCTGCGCCAGCCCGGGGATCGGGTTGCCGTACGGGGAGGTCGTCGGATTGTTGAGAACCTCCACGAGGCGACGTTCGACCTCTTCGCTCATGACGTGTTCCCAGCGGCACGCCTCGGCGTGCACGTTCTCCCAGTCGAGTCCGATCACATCGACCAGCAGCCGCTCGGCCAGGCGATGCTTGCGCATCACCGACACCGCGAGGTCGCGGCCCTTCTCGGTCAACTGCAGATGGCGGTCGCCGGCCACGCGCAGGAGACCGTCGCGCTCCATCCGCGCAACGGTCTGGCTGACGGTCGGCCCACTCTGCTCGAGGCGTTCGGCGATGCGCGCCCGCAGGGGCACCACGCCTTCCTCCTCCAGGTCGTAGATCGTCCGGAGATACATCTCCGTGGTATCGACCAGGTCCTTCACTCTCACACCCCTTCGTCTGCGGCCGATTCTAGCCGGACGAAACGTGCGGTGGGGCCGCGCGGTGCTCGCGTCGACCGGGGCCGCGCAGTAGCGTCTGCAGGCATGACCACCACATCCACCGCGACCGGCGGTTCGGCACATCTGGACGGCGATCGCGTTGTGGTGTGGAGCCCGGACTATCTCGGCTACCGATGGGGCCCGACCCATCCGATGAACCCGACACGACTCGATCTGACGATGGCGCTGTCCCGGAACATCGGGTTGCTCGACGGCGTCGAAACCGTCCGGCCCACAGCCGCAACCGACGCCGAGCTGTTGCGGATCCACACCCCGGGATACGTCGAGGCGGTGAAACGCGCCGGTGCGCAGCAACCGGATTCCGGGCACGTCGAACCCGATGCCGCCCACGGCCTCGGCACCGAGGACAATCCGATCTTCCCGCACATGCACGAGGCCGGTGCGATCCTCGCGGGCGGCACGCTGGCCGCCGCGCGGGAGATCGCCGCCGGGCGCGCCGTGCGCGCGGTGAGCATCGGGGGTGGCATGCATCACGCCATGGCCGACTGGGCCGCCGGGTTCTGCGTGTACAACGACGCGGCGATCGCGATTTCGTGGCTGCTCGACCAGGGTTACGACCGCATCGCCTACATCGATGTCGACGCCCATCACGGCGACGGGGTCCAGCACGCCTTCCTCGGCGACCCCCGGGTGCTGACCGTGTCCATCCACCAGCATCCGGCCACCCTGTGGCCGAACACCGGATGGTCCAGCGAGATCGGCTCCGGTGCCGCCGAGGGCACGGCCATCAACATTCCGGTGCTGCCCGGCACGGTGGATTCGCTGTGGCTGCGCGCATTTCACGCAATCGTTCCCGGTGCGATCGCGGCATTCCGGCCGCAGATCCTGATCAGCCAGTGCGGGGCGGACAGCCACCGCGAGGATCCCCTCGCCGACCTGTCGCTGACCGTCGACGGGCAACGCGCCTCCTATCTTGCGATGCGCGACCTCGCCGACCGGTACTGCGAGGGCCGCTGGCTCGCCGTCGGCGGCGGCGGATACGGCCTCGTGCGCGTCGTGCCCCGCGCGTGGACCCACCTGATCGCGGCGGCACTCGATCGGGAGATCGATCCGGCCACCGCCGTTCCCGAGGAATGGCGCGAACGGGTCGCGACGATCGCACCCGGGGTGGATCTGCCGACCACGATGGGGGAGGGCGGCGACGTGTCCTATCTGAAATGGGACGGTCCCGGCGGCACCCCGGAGACCGGCATCGCCTCCCTCGATCGAGCCCTGACCCGGATCGATTCGGCGATCATCGCCACGCGACGTGCCGCCTTCCCCCTGCTCGGCCTGGATCCGGAGGACCCCCGTGACTGATCCCGACGGCACGCCCGCTGTTTCGGAGGCGGACGCGGCGAAGGCCGCAGCGGAAGCGGAGAAGAAGGCAGCCCAGGAGCGCGCGATCGAGGTCGCGCGAAACTTCCCCCGTCACTGGGTCGCCGACGTCCTGGCCTCCGACGGCGGGGCCGTGCACCTGCGGCCGATCGTCCCGGAGGACGCCGAACGGCTCCTCGAGTTCCACTCCAAACTCTCCGACCGTACGCGGTATCTGCGCTATTTCGGTCCCTACCCGACGATCTCGAAGAAGGATCTGTTCAACTTCACCGTCGTCGACCATCACAAACGCGTCGCCTTCGTCGCGGTGCTCGGCGACGAGATCATCGCCGTCGGCCGGTACGAGGGGCTGCCCGGTGAGGGAGACGGCAGATCCGCCGAGGTCGCGTTCACGGTCGCCGATGCGCACCAGGGACGCGGGCTCGGACCCATCCTGCTCGAGCATCTCGCCGGGGCGGCCGCGGAGAACGACATCCACCGGTTCGTCGCGGAGGTCCTCGCCGAGAACCGCAACATGATCACAGTCTTCCGTGAGGCCGGATACCAGGTCAGCCGCAGTTTCGAGGGCGGTGTGGTCCGCCTCGAGTTCGCGATCGACCCGACCGAGGCGCTGGTGTCGGTGCGCAACGCCCGCGAACGTGCCGCCGAGGCGCGCAGCGTCCGCAACCTGCTCAGCCCCCGCAGCGCCGCGGTCATCGGTGCCTCCACCGACAGCCGGAAGGTCGGCAACGCGGTGCTGGTGAACATGCTGCGCAGCGGATTCACCGGACCCGTCTATCCGGTCAACGCCGAACACCGTTCGGTGCGCGGCGTGCGCGCCTACCCGACCGTGCGGGACATTCCCGACGAGGTGGATCTCGCCATCGCCGCGGTACCCTCCGAGGGCATCGACGCCGTGCTCGACGACTGTCTCGCCAAGGGCGTCAAGGCCCTGCTCGTGGTGTCGTCCGGGTTCGGCGAGACCGGTCCGGAGGGCCGCGATTCCGAACGTCGCCTCGCGCACGCGGCGCGGGCACACGGCATGCGGCTGATCGGGCCGAACGCGCTCGGTGTCGCGAACAACGACCCGGCCGTGCGGCTCAACGCGACCCTCGCTCCGGTGCTGCCGCCGGCCGGCAACGTCGGCTTCTTCTGCCAGTCCGGCGCGCTCGGCATCGCAATCCTGGACGAGGCTGCCAAGACCGGTGTCGGGCTGTCGTCCTTCGTCTCGGCCGGTAACCGCGCCGACCTGTCCGGCAACGACCTGCTGCAGTACTGGGACACAGATCCGGCGACCGAAGTCGTGCTCCTCTACCTGGAGAGCTTCGGCAACCCGCGCAAGTTCTCGCGCATCGCCCGCCGAGTCGCCCGGAGCAAGCCGATCGTCGCGGTCAAGAGCGGCCGCCACGCGGTGCCGCCGGCGCTGGCCGCGAACACCGGGGAGATGGACGACACCATCGTCAAGGACCTGTTCGAACAGGCAGGTGTCGTGCAGGTCGACTCCATCGCGCAGCTGTTCGACACGGCACTGTTGTTCGGCTACCAGCCCCTGCCCGCGGGCCCGCGCGTCGCGGTCGTCGGGAACTCGACCGCGCTCGGGATGCTGGCGGTCGACGCCGCCCGCAGCGAGGGACTGCAGCCGGGAACCCCGAACGACCTGGGTGCCCAGGCCAGCCCGCAGGAATTCGCCGACGCGGTCGCGAAGGCCGTGCACGCGCCCGACGTCGACGCCGTGATCGCGGTGTTCGTGCCGCCGGTCGCCGTGACCGTCGAACCGTACGCGCAGGCGCTGCGCGACGTCGTCGCCGGTTCCGAGAAGCCCGTGGTCAGCACGTTCCTCGCGACCGAGGGCATCCCGGACGTGCTCGCGGTCCGCGACGCGGAGGGCAACCCGATCCGCGGGTCGGTGCCGTCCTATCCGGGGCCGGAACGCGCGATCCGGGCCCTGGCCCGGGCGTGGCGGTACGCGAAATGGCGCAGTCGCCCCACCTCCCAGGTGGTCCGTCCGTCCGGCATCGACCCGGAGCGGGCGCG
>NZ_JADZGH010000255.1:0-12555 GCF_015865005.1 Rhodococcus sp. CX | reverse complement strand
GCCGGTGGCTGTCCGACTCCGAAGCGGCCCTGCTGCTGTCCTGTTACGGGGTGCACGTCGCCGACTTCCGCGCCGTGACCACCGCCGACGAGGCCGTCGCGGCGGCGGACGAGATCGGATACCCGGTGGCGGTGAAGGCCACCGGCGCCCAGTGGCGGCACCGGCCGGATCTCAGTGGCGTGCGTCTCGACCTGCTCGACGGCGAAGCGGTCCGGGTCGCCTACCGCGACCTGGCGGCGGCGTCCGGTGAACCGCTCATGCACGTGCAGAAGATGGCCACCAAGGGCATCGGCTGCGTCGTGCGCGTCCAGGACGACCCGTCGTTCGGGTCGCTGATCTCCTTCGGGCTCGCCGGGGTCATCTCCGATCTGCTCGGCGACCGCGCCTACCGGGTCCTGCCGCTCACCGAGGACGAGGCCGCAGAACTCATCGACGCGCCGAAGGCCGCTCCGCTGCTGTCCGGGTACCGCAACGCCGCTCCCGTCAGCAAGGCCGCACTGGTCGATTTCGTCCAGCGCATCTCCGCGCTCGCCGACGACCTACCCGAGGTGCGGGAGATCGCGTGCGAACCGGTCCTCGCGTCGGCGATCGGCGCCGAACTGACCGACGCGCATCTGCGGATCGGTCCCGAGCCGCACCCGCTGGATCTCGGGCCCCGCCGCTTGCGCTGACCGACACCCCACCCGGGGCAGTGCACAGACCCCCGAATACCACGATCCCCGAGAACCCAGCCCGGTTCTCGGGGATCGTCGGCGCTGACTTGCCCGGTCAGCTGGCGTAGGCGCGGAGGCGTTCTGCTCGATCGCCCTCGCGGAGTTTGCCCATCACTTCGCGTTCGATCTGCCGGACCCGTTCCCGGGACAGGCCGAACAGCTTGCCGATCTGGTCGAGGGTGCGCGGCTGCCCGTCGTCGAGCCCGTACCGCAGGCGGATGACCTGCTGTTCACGCTCGTCGAGGGTGGCCAGCACACTGCGGACGTCGCTGTGCAGCAGACCCGCGATCACGGCGCTCTCGGCGGAGGTCGCCTCGGCATCCTCGATGAAATCGCCGAGCGGCGCTTCCTCGTCGTTGCCGACCGGCATGTCGAGGCTCACCGGGTCGCGGCTGTGGTCGAGCAGGTCGGCGATCTTCTCCACGGGGATACCCGACTCGGCCGCCAGCTCCTCGTCGGTGGCCTCGCGGCCGAGCTGCTGGTGCAGTTCCCGCTTGATGCGGGCCAGCTTGTTGACCTGCTCGACGAGGTGGACGGGGAGCCGGATCGTGCGGGACTGGTCGGCCATACCGCGGGTGATGGCCTGCCGGATCCACCAGGTCGCGTAGGTCGAGAACTTGAAGCCCTTCGCGTAGTCGAACTTCTCCATGGCGCGGATCAGGCCGAGGTTGCCCTCCTGGATCAGGTCCAGCAGCGGCATGCCGCGGCCGGTGTAGCGCTTCGCGAGCGACACGACCAGGCGCAGGTTCGCCTCGAGCAGGTGGCTGCGCGCGGCCTGGCCGTCGCGTACCAGGAGGGCCAGGTTCTGCTTCTTGGCGGCACTCAGGCGCTTCTTCGTTTCCAGCAGATGCTGCGCGTACAGGCCGGCCTCGATCCGCTTGGCCAATTCCACCTCGTCCGCTGCAGTCAGCAGGGCCGTCCGGCCGATGCCGTTCAGATAGACGCGGACCAGGTCCGCGGCCGGGCTCTGGGAATCGAGGTCGGAATCGACTCGAGCGTAGGTGTCGGGGCGTGCCATGACGTGCCTCCTCATCGGTGGTGTCTCACAGCGTTCAACGTCGGGACGGGCACGGAAGTTCCCGAGGTTCCCGAGTGCTGATGCTGCTGACCTGCGCCGATGGGGGAGCGGTCCTGAGAAGTTGCTGAGAAGATCCACGGCGGGGAACCGAGGGGGAACCGGTGACGGCACCCCCGCGGCGCCCCTGTCACGCCCTCACACCGGCTCGATCAGCCCGTGCCTCACCAGACCGTGGACGAGCTGGATCGCCTGCTCGGCGAGCGCCTCCGCGTCCTCGCCGTGTGCGACCGCGAGCAGCGCGAGAAGCTCCTCCAGCACCAGGCCGTCCGGGCGCATGCCGGCGAGCAACGCCGCGGCGAGGTCGTCGACCTCGTGCTGCCAGGCCGGTCCGTCACCGCGGTGCACCCGCGCCACGACCTGCCGCCACCCGTCCTCGCCGGGCAGGTACACCCGCTCCAGCGCGGTGTCCGCGCGCACCGCGAACCGGGCCGTGAGGACATCGTGGTCGCGCAACCAGGCCAGCCGCTCGAAGTAGGCGAGCGCCTCCGCCCCCAGCGGATCGGCGAAACCGTGCCGCAGGTCCTCGGCGAGCACGTCCGACGGCTCGTTCGTGCGGCGCAGGTACACGAACCCGAACCCGACGCCTTCGACGCGATGGTTGTCGAAATGATCGAGCCACGCCTCCGCCCGATCGGCGACCGCGGGGTCGCGCGGATCGGCGTCGCCGTCCTGCAGCCACGTGCCGACGTACAGGGCTGGGTCCGCCACGTCACGCTGCACGATCCACGCGTCGACACCGTGGGCGGGCAGCCACGACGCGACGCGTGCCCGCCAATCCTCGTCCTCCACGTGCACCCACGACGCGAGCATCGCGGCGGTCCCGCCGAGTTCGAGATGGTCGACGGCCTGCGACACCATGAGCTTGCTCGCACCGTCCAGATCCAGACCCGAATCGCGGTAGCTGTGCTCGATGCGTCCGGCGCTCACCACGAACGGGGGATTGGCGATGATCCGGTCGAAGCGCCGGCCCGCGACCGGTTCGAACCACGAACCTTCGAGCAGTTCCAGCTCGACTTCGTTGAGCGCGGCGGTGACCTCCGCCAGCGCCAGACAGCGGGGGTTGACGTCGGTGGCGGTGACCTTCTCGGCGAAATCGGTGGCCCGCACCGCCTGCACGCCGCAGCCCGTGCCCAGGTCCAGCACGGTCCCGACCGGCTCGGCCGGGATGGCTCGCAGCAGCGACAGCGACGCCTGACCGACGCCGAGCACATGGTCCGGACGCGTCGGGACCGGGCGGATCGCGCCGTCGAGATCGGACAGCATCCACCGGGTTCCGGTGCCCGCGTCGAGCGGACGCAGGTCCAGGGCGGCGCGCACGCCGTCACCGTCGTGCTCGAGCAGTCCCGCCGCGACCGCGGTGTCGATCGCGACCGGTTCCAGCGCCGCCGCGACCTCCTCGGACGGGCACGTGTCGCCGAGCAGGAACAGCCGGATCAGCGTGCCCAGGTCGCCGCCGCGCCGGGCCGCGCGGCGGACCGGCACCGGCTCGCTGCGGCCGAGCGCCGCGTGCGCGTCCGGCCCGAGCAGCTCGAGCATGGTGTCGGTGTCGTACCGGCAACGGAGCAGCGCAGTTCGCAGGGGGGAACAGATCGACAGCAGCAGGTCACGGTCCACGCCCTGCATTCTCGCAGCAGGCGGGCAGGCCGACGGTTTCGAGGGTCGGCCCGCCGACGCGGCGAGGGGGTGACGCGTCAGCCGTCGATGACGTGCGGTTTGGGGGCTTCCAGGGCTTCGGTCGCGGCAATATCTGCGCGTCGACCGTCCCAGCGGCTCGGCTCGTCCTTCGAGCGCGGCGGCCTGTCGTTGGCGATGAGCACCGCGATCCACGGCAGCGGAATGGACACGCCGATGATCGCCATCGAGATCCACGGATTCTCG
Source organism: Rhodococcus sp. CX (assembly GCF_015865005.1). NCBI lineage: Bacteria > Bacillati > Actinomycetota > Actinomycetes > Mycobacteriales > Nocardiaceae > Rhodococcus > Rhodococcus sp. CX. Next base: position 8,886 of record NZ_JADZGH010000255.1, on the reverse strand, counting down.
AACGCGCCGTAGGCCAGCGCCGCCAGAATCAGCGCCGGAATGCGAAAAGCCATGATGGTCATGTACTTGCGGACCCTTGCCCGGTGCTGGTCCTCGAGAGACGTGGCGGCCTCGGTGATCAGAATCGGGTTGTCGGGTGATCCACTCTCGTGGGATCCACCGAAACCTGGAGTTCTCGCCATCCCTCTACTGTCCCACTCCGCCGTGTCGAATGCACACGCGGTGCGGCATCATGGAATCGTGAGCACCCAGATCAAGGAACGGCCCGACACCACCACCGACGAGTCGACCGGTGACGACACTCCCAAGTTCTTCCACTACGTGAAGAAGGACAAGATCGCCGAGAGCGCGGTCATGGGGACCCACGTCGTCGCCCTGTGCGGTGAAGTGTTCCCGGTCACGCGGTCGCCGAAGCCCGGTTCGCCGGTGTGCCCCGAGTGCAAGAAGGTCTACGACGGCCTTCGCAAGGGCGACTGAGGCAACGAAGAAGCGGTAGAGCCGGCCTGCGGAGTCCCGGCCCGGACGATCGGGTCGGGACTCGGTGCTTGCCCGGTGTCCTCCACCGGGTTCCCGAGCACGGGGGTCTCACGCGGTGGGGCGGGTTCGTGCGAGGGGGCCTGCGGTCCGGACATGCCCGGCGGGAAGCCCTCCGGTGCAGCGTCGACCGGCCCTGAGGCCCTCGTCCGCAAGTCCTCCGACTGCACGTCCTCCGAACCGGTGCCCTCCGATCGCGCGTCCTCCGGCTTGCCGTCGATCGGGCACGAATCCGGAGTCCGGTCGCCCGGGCGGAGCAGATCCGACAGGCGCACCGGATTCGTGGTCAGCCGGCGGGTCAGGTTCGTCACCGGTCCGAGTTCCGGCGACGGCTGCTGCGCGGCCTGCTGCGCCAGCCACTCGCGCCACTGCTCGAGCCGGGTCGCCCGCGCCGGCCAGAACTCCTGCACGGTCGCGTTGAACTCGGCGCCCAGCACGACCGCGAAGCCGAGGAAGAACGTGAACAGCAGGAAAGCGATGGGCGTGGCGAGCGCGCCGTAGGTGTAGCCGGTGCCGGCGATCCAGCTCAGATACCAGCGCAGGCCCTCGCTGGCGGCCAGGAAGAAGGCCCCGGCGACGAGGGCACCGCCGAGCAGCCGATGCCACGGCAACGTCTTGGGCAGCGCCACCTTGTACAGCGTGGTCAGACCGACCAGCAGCAGCAGGCCCACCGCCGGATAGTAGAACGTGTCGACGATCCGGGACCCGAGGTCGTACCAGGACTCGGGCAGCGCCCGGCCGATCAGATTCGGCCCGAGAGCCACCAGCGGCAGTGTGAACACCGCGAGGATGAGAAACATCACGTAGAGGATCAGTGCGAAGAAGCGCTGCCACACCGGGTGCCGATGCTCCTGCTGACCGTGCGCCTCGACGATCGAATCGACGAACGTCGAGATCGCCGACGAGCCCGCCCACAGCGACAGCAGGAAGCCCAGGGACATCAATTCCGGGCGTCCCCGGACCAGCACATCGGTGGCGGTCGGGCTGATGATGCCGTCGACGACGTTCTCGCTGAAAATGGTCCGGCTGAAGGTGATGGTCTTGGACAGGATGATGTCGACGGTGTCCGGTCCGAACCATCCGCCCACGTAACCGAGGGTTCCGATCAGCCCGAGCACCAGCGGCGGCAGCGACAGCGTCTGCCAGAAGGCAGCGGTCGCCGCCTTGCTGAAGATCGAGTCGTCCCACGCCTTGGCGGCCGTTCGACCGATCACCCGAAGCGCGGCCTGCACCTGCCGCGGGACGCGTCGGTGAGCAGTCCGCGGTGTGGGGGATCCGGATGGCTCGCTCATGTACTTCCAGCATTCCTGACGACGCGCAAGGACGTGCATCCGCGGTCGATGTGTGCGCGTCGAATTCTGCCACGATCGGGCACGAAACCCCGGTCGCCGGGCGGTTCGTGGCGGGGAACGGCCGCCGGAGACGATAGGCTGCCACACGGTCGGCGGAAGGTCGGGACGACGCAGCGGCAGCCGGCCGATCGTGAGCGGAGAAGGAGCACAAGCAACAGGTGAGCACCGAAACCGTAGGCCCTGCCACGACTTCCGCCCCTGCAGGGCAGCTGCGCGCATGGCAGCGGCGAGCCCTGACCAAGTACCTGGCGACCGGACCGCGGGACTTCCTGGCCGTCGCAACGCCCGGTGCAGGCAAGACGACATTCGCGCTGCGCGTCGCCGCCGAGCTGCTGCGGGACCGCACCGTCGACCAGATCACCGTCGTCGCGCCCACCGAGCACCTCAAGCACCAGTGGGCGGCGTCGGCGGCACGCAGCGGCATCGCACTCGACTCGAACTTCACCAACTCGACCGGGCAGACATCGAGCGACTACCAGGGTGTCGTGGTGACCTACGCGCAGGTGGCGTCGCACCCGTTCAAGCATCGCGTGCGCACCGAAGCGCGCCGGACGCTGGTCATCCTCGACGAGATTCATCACGGCGGCGACGCGAAGAGCTGGGGCGAGGGCATCCTCGAGGCCTTCGGTGACGCCACCCGGCGGCTCGCCCTGACGGGAACGCCCTTTCGCAGCGACGACAGCGCCATTCCGTTCGTGACGTACGAGCCGAACGACGAGGGGCTCATGCAGTCCAAGGCGGACCACTCGTACGGATACGCGGACGCGCTCGCCGACGGCGTCGTCCGGCCGGTCGTGTTCCTCGCCTACTCGGGTGAGGCGCGGTGGCGCACGAGCGCGGGGGAGGAGTTCACCGCGCGTCTCGGGGAGCCGCTCAGCGCCGAGCAGACGGCGCGGGCGTGGCGCACCGCGCTCGATCCGGCCGGTGACTGGATCCCTGCGGTCCTCGCCGCCGCCAACACGCGGCTCGAGCAGCTGCGCGCGGGTGGGATGCCCGACGCCGGTGGCCTGGTCATCGCGACCGATCAGACGGTGGCGCGCGCCTACGCGAAGATCCTCGAACAACTCACCGGCGAGATGCCGGCCGTCGTGCTGTCCGACGACCCGACCGCCTCCGATCGCATCTCCCGGTTCAGCGACGGGGACCAGCGGTGGATGGTCGCGGTGCGAATGGTGTCCGAAGGCGTCGACGTGCCGCGGCTCGCGGTCGGGGTGTATGCGACGAGCGCGTCGACGCCGCTGTTCTTCGCCCAGGCCATCGGCCGGTTCGTGCGGTCCCGGCGCAAGGGCGAGACAGCCAGCGTGTTCCTGCCGTCGGTGCCGGTGCTCCTCGACCTGGCGGCCCAGCTCGAGGCCCAGCGCGACCACGTGCTCGGCAAGCCGCACCGGGAGAAGGAAGGTTTCGACGACGAACTGCTCGCCGACGCGAACCGCCGCAAGGACGAACCGGGCGAGGAGGAGAAGGCCTTCACCTCCCTCGGCGCGGACGCCGAACTCGACCAGGTCATCTACGACGGTTCCTCGTTCGGAACGGCCACGTTCGCCGGCAGCGACGAAGAAGCCGACTATCTCGGGCTTCCGGGACTGCTCGACGCCGACCAGATGCGCGCGCTGCTGCGCCAGCGCCAGGAGGAGCAGCTCGGCAAGCCGCGGAAGGTGGCACCCGAACCGCCGCCGCAGGTCGTCGAGCGGGTCACCACCTCCGACACCCTCGCCCAGCTGCGCCGGGATCTGAACTCGCTCGTGGCGGTCGTGCATCATCGCACCCGGAAACCGCACGGGGTCATCCACGGGGAACTACGCCGCCAGTGCGGTGGCCCGCCGACCGCACTGGCGACGGCGGAACAGTTGCGCGACCGCATTGCAGTGCTGCGCAGCTGGTGACAGCTCCCGGCCGCCACCCTGTGAACGACGAAGCGGGCGCCCAGGTGTGGGCGCCCGCTTCCGGGGGTCGGGTCCGAGCCTGCGGCTCCGGACGGCGGATCAGACGGTTGCGGTGGCGTCGTCCTCGGTGACGATCGTGGCACCCATCTCGCGGAGGCGGTCGGTGTGTTCCTTGGCGTGGTGTCCGCAGAACAACAGCTCACCACCGGTGGCCAGAACGGCGCGGACGCGAGCGGCGGCACTGCACCGGTCGCACCGGTCTGCAGCGGTCAACTTCGGGCTGGTCAAGGTACCGGGCATGACTCCTCCAAACTGGCCACCACTGAGTCGGTCGCCTGGGGTCTGGTCCGCCGCGCCGGGGTGGCGCGGTAGATCTACTCTGTCAGACGATGCGCGTTCATGTGTTGTTCCCCTGGGCGCACGATGGTGGCGCGTTTCACGTGAGCGGCTGCAAAAGCCCAGGACGTGGACATATATGCCGAGTGTTTGTTCGCTCACAGCGCAGCGGAAGGAGTGCCGGTGACCGGGAATCTGCTGCACATCTGCAGCCGGGACGAGTGGTTTGCCGCGCAGCAGGACGGGGTCGTGGCCCCGGATTCGCTGGAGTCGGTGGGCTTCGTGCATCTGTCCACACCGGAGCAGGTGCACCTGCCGGCGAACCGGTTGTTCTCCGGGCGCCGCGACCTGGTCCTGCTCCACGTCGCACCGGAACGGCTGTCCGATCCGGTTCGGTACGAGCCCGGTGTGCCCGGGGATCCCGAATCGATGCGCTTTCCGCATCTGTACGGTCCGCTGCCGGTCGGAGCGGTCGTGGACGTGACCCCGTACGAGCCGGGTGAGGACGGGCGATTCGCGGCCCTGTGAGCCGCGCCGTCCCCGAAACCGCTCGCGCGGAACGCTCGATCCGGGGCAGAGGTGAGCCCTGACTGCGAGCTGTCGCGGGGCAGTCCTACTCTTGCGGAATGAACGTCGACGTGACGCCGCTACCAGGCATTGGAGTACGCAAGGATTTCGAGCTGGCATCGGGACGCCGGATCGGAGTCATCACCCACCGGGACGGCCATTCCGACCTGATCATCTCCAAGGCCGACGACCCGGACGCATGCGCCGCCTCCCTTCCGATGACCGTCGAGGAGGCGGCGACGCTGAGCAACCTGCTCGGCGCACCGCAACTCGTCGCCCAGCTCGAAGAGGACCACCGGGACCTGCCGGGGATCATCACCCGCCAGCTCCACGTCCACGAAGGCTCGCGTTTCGACGGCGCGGTCCTGGGCGACACCGCGTTGCGCACCCGGACCGGCGTCTCGGTCGTCGCGGTGATGCGCGCGGGACAGGTCACGCCCTCCCCGAAACCGGACTTCATCCTCACCGGAGGTGACATCCTCGTCGCAGTGGGCACCGCGGACGGCCTCGACGCCGCGGCCAAGATCCTGCGGAACGGCTGACCCGCACGTATGAATTCGACAACCCTCGCACTCATCGAACTGGGTGCGGTCTTCTTCGCGCTCGGGGTCCTGGGGCGTGTCGCAGCCAGGTTCGGCATGTCGCCGATCCCGTTCTATCTCATCGGTGGCCTGTGCTTCGGCAACGGCGGGTTCATCCAGCTCGGCGACATCAGCGAGTTCAGCCACCTCGCCAGCGAGATCGGCGTGGTGCTGCTGTTGCTGCTGCTGGGGCTCGAATACACCGCCAACGAACTGGTCACGGGACTTCGCCGGTCGCGTACGGCCGGAATCATCGATCTCGTCCTCAACGCGACCCCGGGCGCAGTCCTCGCGCTCATGCTCGGACTCGGTCCGATCGGCGCGTTCGTGCTCGCCGGCGTCACCTACATCTCCTCGTCCGGCATCATCGCGAAGGTCCTCGACGACCTCGGCCGGCTCGGTAACCGGGAAACCCCGATCGTGCTGTCCATCCTCGTCTTCGAGGATCTCGCCATGGCCGTGTACCTGCCGATCCTCACCGCGATCCTGGCCGGGGTGAGTCTGCTCGGCGGACTCGAAGCCGTCGCGATCTCGCTCGGGCTGGTCACCGTCGTGCTGGTCCTGGTGCTGAAGTACGGCCGCTACGTCTCGCTCGTTCTCGACAGTCCGGACCGGGAAACCCTGCTGCTGAAACTGCTCGGCGCGGCGCTGCTCGTCGCGGGTATCGCCTCGGCGCTGCAGGTTTCGGCCGCAGTGGGTGCGTTCCTGCTGGGTATCGCCATCTCCGGGTCGACGGCGCACAACGCGTCGCGGGTGCTCGAGCCGTTGCGTGATCTGTTCGCCGCGATCTTCTTCGTGTTCTTCGGCCTCAACACCGACCCGACGGCGATTCCGCCGGTCCTCGGGTGGGCGGTGCTGCTGGCCGTCGTCACGTCGCTGACGAAGCTCGCGACCGGGTGGATCGCCGCACGGCAGCACAGCATCGCTGTCATGGGCCGTGCCCGCGCGGGTGCCGCGCTCATCGCCCGCGGTGAGTTCTCCATCGTGATCGCGGGACTGGGCGTCGCGTCCGGTCACGTCGACAACAAACTCGCGGCGATCGCGTCCGCCTACGTGATGATCACCGCGGTGCTCGGCCCGGTCGCGGCCCGCGTCGTCGAACCCGTGATGCGCGCCGTGGCGAGCCGCCGATCCGGGCAGCCGGCCCAAACGCCCGGTCCCGAGCCGGATCTTCTCTGACCACCTCCGAACGCAGTCAGGGCCACCCGGAAGGGTGGCCCTGACTGCATTCCGAGATGGGTGCTCTAGTCGAGGTAGTCGCGCAGCACCTGCGAGCGGGACGGGTGCCGCAGCTTCGACATCGTCTTCGACTCGATCTGGCGGATGCGTTCACGCGTCACGCCGTAGACCTGACCGATCTCGTCGAGCGTACGAGGCTGGCCGTCGGTGAGGCCGAACCGCAGCCGCACGACGCCGGCCTCGCGCTCGGACAGCGTCTCGAGCACCGACTGCAGCTGATCCTGCAGCAGCGTGAAGGACACGGCGTCGACCGCCACGACGGCCTCGGAGTCCTCGATGAAGTCGCCGAGCTGGCTGTCGCCCTCGTCGCCGATCGTCTGGTCGAGCGAGATGGGTTCACGCGCGTACTGCTGGATCTCCAGCACCTTCTCCGGCGTGATGTCCATTTCCTTGGCGAGCTCCTCCGGCGTGGGTTCGCGACCCAGATCCTGGAGCAGCTCACGCTGGATACGGCCGAGCTTGTTGATGACCTCGACCATGTGCACCGGAATACGGATGGTGCGGGCCTGGTCGGCCATCGCGCGGGTGATGGCCTGACGGATCCACCACGTCGCGTACGTGGAGAACTTGTAGCCCTTGGTGTAGTCGAACTTCTCGACGGCACGGATCAGACCGAGGTTGCCCTCCTGGATGAGATCCAGGAACGCCATGCCGCGGCCGGTGTAGCGCTTCGCGAGCGAGACGACGAGGCGCAGGTTCGCCTCGAGCAGATGGTTCTTCGCGCGGTTGCCGTCGCGGCAGATCCAGTTCATGTCCCGGCGCTGAGCGACCGGCAGCTTCTCACCCTTCGCGGCGAGCTCCTGCATCCGGTAGGTCGCGTACAGGCCGGCCTCGATGCGCTTGGCGAGCTCGACCTCCTCCTCGGCGTTGAGCAGCGCGACCTTGCCGATCTGCTTGAGGTAGGCGCGAACCGAGTCGGCGGACGCGGTGAGCTCGGCATCCTTGCGGGCCTGCCGCAGGGCCTCGGACTCCTCCTCGTCCCACACGAAGTCGCCGGACGCCTTGTCCTTCTCGCTGGGCTCGTCGGTGTCGGTGTCCTCGTCCTCGACGACGATCTCCTCGGCACCCTCGAGGTCGTCCTCGCCGATGTCGAGATCTTCGAGGTCGGTGTCGTCGCCGTCGAAGTCCTCTTCGCCGGCCGCCTTCGTCGCCTTCTTGGCAGCGGCCTTCTTCGCGGTGGTCTTCTTCGCGGCCTTCTTGGCGGGGGCCTTCTTGGCTGCGGCCTTCTTCGCGGGGGCCTTCTTGGCTGCGGCCTTCTTCGCCGGCCGCTTCGTGGCGGGTGCGGTACCGGTCGCGGGGTCCGCGGCGGCGCCCGCGGCGTCCGAGACGGGTGCCGATTCGGCGGAAGAATCAGCGGTGTGGATGTCGGTGGCTGCCACGTACGCCCTTTCGTGACGAGGTAGTGCGGCGTCGCGCCAGAGTAGCTCCGGCGGAGAGGTCTGTCGGGATCGGACCGGTTCACGGCCGGCTGTGCACCATTGTAACGATCGTCGTGACGATCGATGTGGCGGACTCAGGGAGTGACGCCTGTTTCCGCAGCGTATGCGGCTCCGGCGATGCCTGCGGTGTTGCGGAGTTCGGCCGGTACGACGGGCGTGGTGTTCGTCAGCAACGGAATCCACTTGTCGCTCTTGCGGCTGATGCCGCCGCCGGCGACGAACAGATCCGGCCACAGCAGCGCCTCGAACCGCGACAGCACCCGGGAAACCTCCTCGGACCATCGCTTGTAGGACCAGTCCCGGTCCTCCTTCACCTTCGACGACGCGCGATGCTCGGCTTCCTTGCCGTCGATCTCCATGTGACCGAATTCGGTGTTCGGGAGCAGCACCCCGTGGTTGAGCACCGCCGAACCGATGCCGGTGCCGAACGTCAGCAGGATCACGACACCCTTCACGTTCTTCGCCGCCCCGAACCGGTCCTCGGCGATACCGGCCGCGTCCGCATCGTTGAGGACCGTCACCTCGCGCCCGCCGAGTGCCTTCGAGAACAGCGCACGCGCGTCGGTCCCGATCCAGGACGGATCGATGTTCGCGGCCGTCAGGGCGACGCCGCCCCGCACCACGCTCGGAAGGGTCAGACCGACAGGGCCCTGCCATCCGGCCTCGGCGACGATCTCGGTGACCGTGCCGGCGATGGCGGTGGGTGTCGCCGGTTGGGGAGTGAGGATCTTGATGCGCTCGCCCACCAGCTGTCCGGTGGACAGGTCGACGACGCCACCCTTGACGCCGCTGCCGCCGATGTCGATGCCGAAACCGAGATTCGCCGCGTCGGGGCGGGTTTCCTGCGTCATCCTCGTGCTCCCTGTCGTGTGTGGATGGGCGTCGCTCGTGCCGTCACATTAGTGCGAACCCGGCCGGGCCGTGGGTGGTGTGCGGGCGTGGCGTGTGTTCGGAT
>NZ_JADZGH010000254.1:0-4010 GCF_015865005.1 Rhodococcus sp. CX | reverse complement strand
CACCACGCCGGACCAGCCGACCACCACGCCGGTGCTTGCCGTCAGCGTGCCGACCGCGAGTCCGCCGCCGGTGATGACCACGATTGCGGCGGCGGCGGCGCCGATCAGCGCGAACCTGCGGGCCTTGGATCGCAGCGGTTGGACGGGCTCCCGCGGTGCGACCGCCGGGCGGGTGAACGCGGCGGGCGGGACCACCACGGACAGTTCTGTCGTGGACGCATCGTCGGCCGGGCGGATCGGCTCCGGTGTGGCGGCAGCCGGGTCCGCCAGCCTGTGCGCCGCGTCGAGCGCCGCACCGGTCGCCGCGGTGTCGGCGGGCTGGGGCGCGACCGTGACCGGCAGGCCGAGTTCGAACGAAATCGATTCGGCGACAAGGGGTATGGAGGATCCGCCACCGACGAGCAGAACGCGGCTCACATCGGACGGGTCGATGTCGGCGCCGCGCAGCGCCTCGGAGATCAGCGGCAGCGAATCTCGCACCGGACCCCGCGCGAGTTCCTCGACCTCGTCACGTACCAGCCGCACATCGCGTCGGACACCCGGCAGATCGACCGCGACGACGGCGTCGGTATCCGCCGACAACTCCTCCTTCGCCGCGCGGCACCGGGCCCGCAGCTCGGTGAGCGCCTCCACGGTGGCCGGCTCGAACAGGTCGAGGTCGACGTCGCCGACGGCGTCGAGCACATGGGTGGTCACGAGGTGATCGAGCACGTCGCCGCTCACCTCGTCGGTCGACAGCGGGCGGCCCAGCACCTCGGGTTCGGCGCCGGTGCGGAGCACCGCGACGTCGAGGGTGTGCGCACCCAGGTCGTAGACCACGACGACCTCGTCGCCGAGCGGACCGTGCGCCGACCGGAGCCAGTGCACCGCAGCCACCGGTTCGGGCATCAGCGTCGCCCAGTGCAGACCCGCGCGGTCGAGTGCCCCGCGCAGCGCGTCGACGGTGACCTACCCGGCCACGTGGCCCGAGCACACCGTCGCAGCCCCGTGCGGCGGAGACGCGTGGAGCAGGCAGGACACCGCGGTCGCGGTGAGGTCCTCGCCGGTGACCGAGGTGCCGTCCTCGGACAGGATGCCGACAGGGTCTCCGACTCTGTGCACGAAGTCGGTGAAGACCCGCGTGCCCGTCTCGTGGCCCAGTTCGGCGGTGCCGTCGTCGTGCAAGCGCACGACGGTGGGCCGCCGCAGGACCGTCGGATCGTCCGGTCGTTCGGGCACGATGGCGGCAGCCACCGCGTTCGCCCATCCGATCGTGACGCCCAGTCCTGCTGTCATCGGTCGCTCCTGACGAAATTCGTGGCGGGACGGCTCCGCCGGGTCGACCGGATATGTCGTTTCGCGGCTGCCTTTCGTTAGCGGGGCGTCTGAATGGTGGGGCCCGGCCCCTATTGCCGCTCGAGCCCCTAATGTACCGACGCAGGCAGGTGGGGGTGCCGACCCCCTTGGGTGCGGGGGCCGGGGGTTCCTACGTTCGAAATCAGCCCCGAACGCTCAAGGAGATCGCGATGTCCAACGCTGTGCTCGACTTCATCCTCGCCCTGTTCCGCGACGAGGACGCCCTGGCCCGTTACTGCGAGAACCCCGACCTGGTGCTCGCCGAGGCCGGGCTGACCGACGTGTGCCACGCCGACATCGTCGCGGTCGCGCCGCTGGTCGCCGACACCGGTCTGTTCGCGGGATCGGCCGCCGACCTGACCGCCGCCCTGAGCGGAGCCGGCACGATCGCCGGCACTGCCGCCGCCGGTCTCGTGGGTGGCGCCGGGCTGGGCGCCGCTGCCGGTGCCGGGCTCGGTCTGGGTGCCGGTCTCGGTGGCGGCCTGGGTGGTGGTCTCGGCCTCGGTCTCGGGGCGGAGGCCGAATCCGAGGCGGACGGCGATCTGCACCTCGACACCGGTCTCGACATCGGTGCGGTGAGCGAGCTGGCCACCGCTCTGGGAGCGGTCCTGCAGGTGGGTGGGCAGGCCGGCGTCGACCTGGGTGCGGCCGTCGGATCCGTCCTCGACGCCACGCTGGGCCTCGGCGGAGGAGTTGCCACCGACCTCGGTGGGGCGGTCTCGGGCGCACTCGCCGGTGGTCTCGGGCTCGACGGAAGCGTCGCCGCGGACCTGGGTGCCGCGCTGGACGCCGCTCTCGGTGCGGCCGGGGGCGTGGCTGCCGGTGCCGATCTCGGCGCCACCCTCGAGGCGGTCTTCGGGGTCGGTGGCGACCTCGGCGGCCAGGTGGGCCTTGCCCTCGGGGGCCTGCTCGACACGGCACTGTCCGCCGGTGGCGACTTCTCCACCGCGGTCGACGCCGCGGTGGGCGGCGGCGCGGCCCTCGGCGTCGCGGTCGGTACCGCACTGGCAGGCGCGCTCGGGGCCGGAGCGGAACTGGGTGGTTCGCTCGGCGGTGCCGTCGGCTCCGCCCTCGACCTCGGCGCCGATCTGTCCGGCGGTGTGGATGTGTCCGCCGGTGTGGGTGCAGCTGCCGACCTGTCGGCTGCGGTCGACTCGGTGCTGCAGGTCGGTGGCGAGGCCGGGGCCGGGCTGGGCGGTGACCTGGCGACCGGTGTGTCCGTCGGTGCCGACGTGGCCGCCGATCTCGGCGCGCAGCTCTCCACCACCCTCGGCGGCGGCCTGGCGGCCGGTGCGGATGTGACGGGCGGGCTCGTCGCCGACAGCCTGGTTGCGGTCGACACCGCGGCAGAGGCCGGTGGTCAGCTCACCGGTGCGGTGTCCGGTGCGGTCGACGGTGCCGTGTCCGGGGCGGCCGACGCCGCGGCCGGTCTGGCCGGTGGAGTGTCCGGAGCCGTCGACGGCGCAGTGACGGGTGCCGCGGACCTCGGTGCCGGAGTTTCGGGTGCCGTCGGGGGAGCAGCGGACCTCGGCGTCGATCTCGGCGCCGGCCTGGGAGCGGGACTGCAGGGTGCCGCGGACCTCGGGACTTCGCTGTCCGGCGGGGTCCAGGATGCGGCGGACGTGTGGTCGTCGCTCGACCCGGGCGACGTGTTCGGCAACGCCGCCGGCACCGGCGGTCTATTCGACTCCTCGCTCGGCGGCAACGGCCTGATCGTCGGCGGATCGAGCCAGGTCGGCCCGGATTCCGTCGACATCGACGACCTCCTGAACTGAGCCGGGCCGTCATAATCACCCTCGATCGACAACAGAAGGCGAGCCGACGCAGCATCATGCAGAACACACCGGTCGACCCCGCGAGCCGTCGCGCCACACTCGCCGAACTCGTCGACGAGGCAACCGAACACACCCGCGCCGCGGGCCGCGCCGACCTCGCCGCCAGGCTCGCCGCGACCCGCACGCGGGTGGTCGATCCGCGGCTGCGGGTCGTCGTGGTGGGGTCGCTCGGCCAGGGCAAGAGCCGCTTCGTGAACGCGCTGCTCGGGCTCGACGTGTGCGCGGTGGGTGACGACGAGACGACCGCGGTCCCGACCCTCGTCCAGCACGCGGCCGAGGCATCGGCCGCACTGGTGGTCGCCGAACCGGGCGCGGACCCGGAGCGGGTTCCGATCCCGCTCACCGAACTGCGCAGCGCCCACGCGGACGGACACGAGATCCGGCGGCTCGAGGTGAACGTGCCGAGCCCGCTGCTCGCCGACGGACTCGTCTTCGTCGACACCCCGGGTGTCGGCGGGCACACCAACCCGCACACGTCGGCGACCCTCACGCTGCTCTCGTCCGCCGACGCGGTGTTCGTGGTCTCGGACGCGAGCCAGGAGTTCACCGCGCCGGAAGTGAGCTTCCTGCGGCAGGTCCGGACGCTGTGCCCGGCGGTCGCGGTGCTCGTCACCAAGACAGACCTGTATCCGCACTGGCGGGCGATCGTCGACGCCGACCGCACCCACCTGCAGCGCGCCGACCTCGAGGTCCCACTGCTGCCGGTGTCGTCGCTGCTGCGCGAGCACGCGCTACGCCTCGACGACGAATCGCTGCACAGGGAGTCGGGGTTCGCGGCCGTCTACGACCACCTGCGCGACCGGGTCCTCGCCCGCGGTGCCGACGCCGACCGGCGCGCGG
>NZ_JADZGH010000253.1:35930-52850 GCF_015865005.1 Rhodococcus sp. CX | reverse complement strand
CTGCTGCTCCTGTCGGGGGCGGGGGTCGTCGAAGAAGATGCGGGACGCGAGGTCCTGGTGGGCGAGCCGGCGCATCGCTGTCAGCACCGGCTCATAGAGGGCGGTGCCGAGGACCGCGGCCTCCACGGTGTCCTGACGCGATCCGGTGGGCAGCAGCGCGAGCTCGAGCTCGGCGATCCCGCGGATGTGCCGGCCGTAGACGTCGATGCGTTCGTCGGTCATCGGCAGCCCGGCGGCTTCGAGCGTTTCGAGCGCGCGTTCGAGCTGGGCGACGGCCGCGAAGCGCGGATCGTAGATCTGGCCCAGACGTTCGAGGACGCGCCGGGCCCGCGGGTGGTCGCGGGTACCGGGGTCGCCGGTTTCGGTGTCCGGCGCATAGGGCGGCAGCGCTTCGATGGCGCGCCCGAGGACGGTGAACAGCGGGTCGTCGCGGTTGTCGATCAGGTCGACGACGATCTTGACCTGGTTCAGCGGCAGCCCTCGGGTGACGAGCGCGCGGACAAGGGCGAGACGCCGCACGTGCCGTTCGTCGTAGCGCGCCTGGGTGGCGCTGGTGGTCTCACCCGGCATGAGCAGGCCTTCGCGCAGGTAGTACTTGACGGTCGCGAGCGGCACTCCGGTGCGGGCGACGAGTTCCGAGATTCGCATGTTCACCTCCGATCCTTGACACCGGATACTATAACTATCCAATATTGGATAGCAGAACTATCCAATGATTTCCCGGCCCGGCAGATCAGCGAGGAACCCTCATGAATCCCGTGCTCACCATCGTTCTCGGCATCACCCTGCTCACCGTCGTCGGCATCGCCTTCGGCGGCACCTTCCTGCTCCGCGTCGGCAACGGCAGTGTTCCGGCGAACGACCTGCAGAAAACGTTCTTCCGGGCGGGCCACGCGCACGCCGGTGTCCTCGTGACGCTCGGCGTCCTCGTCGCGGTACTCACCCACGTCGCCGGCACCTCGACCGTGTGGGGGACGACGGGCGCGATCGCCGTGCTGACCTCGGCAATCCTCATCCCGGCCGGATTCTTCCTGTCCGTTCTCGGAGCCGACCCGCAGCGACCGGGACGGATGTTCACATCCGTGTGGGCGGGCGCGGTGTCGCTGGTCGCCGGGCTGGTGATCTCAGGAGTCGCGGTCCTCGCCGCGGGCATCACCGCTCTGTGAACCCGCCTCGATCCGCGCGATCGCCGCGGAACGCGGCTGCACCGGACCCGCGGTGATCGCCCGGCGGGGCGCCCGCTCCAGATGTTCGCGCGCGAACTCGAGCGCCCGCCGCAGCAGGACCGTCCGCTCCGCCCGGGTGCGGGCGCTCTGCGTGCTCACCTCGAGCACCACCTGCCCGGCGAAGTCGCTGTCGGCGAGCCGGCGGCAGATCTCCTCACACGGCTGCGTGCCGTCACCGGGCAGCAGGTGTTCGTCGAGCGACGCACCGCGACCGTCCGCGAGATGCAGGTGGGCGAGCCGCTCCCCCATCCGGTCCGCCAGCGCCGTCGCATCCATACCCGCGGTCGCGGTGTGCGACAGATCCAGCGTGTAGTTCGCGTAGCCGGTGTCCGTCGGGTCGATCGACGGACTGTACGCCGACACTGCCCGCCCGGGACCTCCGCGACGACGCATCCGTTCGGCGCTTCGGCTGCCGAAGAAGGCGTCGGCCCGCATCGGGTACATGTTCTCGACCGCCACCGACACGTGGCTGCTCTCCTCGAGCCGCGCGACCTGGTCGGAGAACCCCTCCGCGTAGCGGCGCTGCCACCGGAACGGCGGGTGCACCACGACCGTCCGCGCCCCCAGTTTCTCGGCGGTCCGGACCGACCGATCGAGTTTGGCCGCGGGATCGGCGCCCCACACGCGCTGGGAGATCAGCAGGCACGGGGCGTGCACGGCCAGCACCGGCATCGCGTACTTGCGGATCAGCGACTGCACCGAACCGACGTCCTGGCTCACCGAATCGGCCCAGACCATCAGCTCGACGCCGTCGTAGCCGAGGTCGGCCGCGAACCGGAATGCCGCCTCGGTGTTCTCCGGATACACCGACGCGGTGGACAACCCCACCAGGATCCGTTGCGCCGTCCCCATACCGATGCGACCTCAGCCGTTCGGCAACAGGAACAGGAGCGGACCGAACGTGACGAACGCCCCGACGGCCAGCGCGATGAGCTGGCTGGTGATGTCGTCGGTCCGGCGCAGGATGCGCACGACCGCCACCAGCCCGACGATCACCAGCAACGCCAGCGCGAACGCGACCCACGGGAGCGAATCCCACAGGCGTTCGAAGCCCTTGAACAGCAGGGCGCCGGCGACGATCGCGGCGATGCTCTCACCGGCGAGCATCGCCCACTGCTTGAGACCGGTCGCGGTGCCCTCGGAGGTCTCCGAGTCGGATTCTTCGCCCGCGTCGGCATCCTCACCGTCCTGAACGGCGTCGCGGCGGCGCTTGCTCCGGCCGCCCGCCTTCGAGTCCTCGGCGTCCTCCGCCGAGTCCTTCGCGTCCTTCGAGCCGGCCTTCGACTTGGCGTTCGTCTTCTTCGCGTTCGCCTTCTTCGGATCGGCGACGGCGCCACCGATCAGATCCGTGTCCTCGAGCGCGTCCGCGTCGTCAGGTCCGGTTCCGTGCAGGTCGCTGGCAGGTCCCGACAGCAACCGCGGTTCCGGGCCGTCGGCCGGCCGCGGGAGGACCGGCGCGGGAGGCACGATCGCCGCGGCGGCCGCGGTCGTCTCGAGGTGGGCGCGCGCACGGCGCGGGAGCGCGGACGGGCGGATCACCTCGGTCGGCGATTCGACCTTCGCGCCGTCCGCGGTGGTCGGCGCGTCCTCGGTGGTCCGCGCCTTACCGGCGGCGGGTGCCGGCTTCGCCGTGACCGGCTCGGGCTTCGAGACCGTGACCGGTGCAGGCTTCGGGGCCGGGACGGGTGCAGGCTTCGAGGCCGTGACCGGTTCGGGCTTCGGCGCACTCGGGGCGGGCGCCTCGACCACCGCGCGGGACGGCGACGGGACGTCCTGCTTCGGGACCTCGCGCTTCGGGGTATCGCGCTTCGGAGCCTCCGGCTTCGGGACTTCGAGCTTCGGGGCGTGGAGCTGCGTGGCTTCGAGTCCGAGGGGTTCGTGCTTCGGGGCTTCGACCACCGGCTCGGGGGCAGGCGCGGGCGCGGCCTTCGCCTCGACGATCGGTTCCGCCGGGGACGGCTGCGCCGGCGTGACGGGGATCTCGCCGGTCAGTTCCGCGACCGAGATACCCCCGCTGGTGCCGCGACGACGTCGCCCACCCGCGCGGGTGTCCACCTTCTTACCGTTGCGCGCGAGCAGTTCGGCAACCGAGATCTGCCCGGTGTCGGGCTTGTGCTCCGTCATTGCGCCACCACCAGTTCGCCCCCCATCTCCGTGTCCAGCTTGCGCAGGATAAGCCCTTCGCGCAGTGCCCACGGGCAGATCTGGACCGACTCCACACCGAGCGCCCGCATGCTCGCTTCCGCGACGAGTGCGCCCGCGACGAGTTGCTCCGAACGATCGGAGCTCACGCCCTCGAGTTCCGCGCGATCGGACGTGGTCATCCGGGAGATGAACGCGATGAGCTGACGCAGCCCGCTCGCGGTGAGGGTCCGTTGCACCCGGATCCCCGCCGACGACGGCGCCGCGCCCGTCAGCCGCGCCAGGGTGCGGAAGGTCTTCGAGGTCGCGACCGTCAGGTCCGGGTCACCGGCGGCACGCAGGTGCTTGGCCGGAGCGGCCAGTTCGGCGTCGAGCCAGTCCCGCAGCGCCGAGATGCGGCGTTTGCCCGGCGGATCCTCGCGGAACCAGTCGCGCGTCAACCGGCCGGCACCGAGCTGCAGCGAGTAGGCGACGTCGGGATCCTCGTCGCCGCCGAACGCGAGCTCGAGGGACCCACCGCCGATGTCGAAGTTCAGGATGCGTCCGGCGCTCCACCCGTACCAGCGGCGGACCGCGAGGAAGGTCAGCCGGGCCTCGTCCTCGCCGGAAAGCACGTCGAGGGTGACGCCGGCCTCGGTACGCACGCGCTGCAGCACCGCGTCGGAATTGCAGGCGTCGCGCACCGCGGAGGTCGCGAAGGCCATCAGCTCACCGCACCCGGAGGTGCGGGCGATGCTCTCGAAGTCGTGCACCGTCTCGACCAGCCGGTCGGCGCCCGACTTCGAGATGTTGCCGTCGTCGTCCAGGCTCTCGGCGAGCCGCAGGGTTGCCTTGGTCGAGCTCATCGGGGTCGGGTGTCCGCCCCGATGAGCATCCACCACGAGCAGATGAACCGTATTGCTTCCGACGTCGAGTACCCCTAGCCGCACATACACAAGGTACTGGGTCTACCGTCGGACACTGTGACAGCAGGTATGTCCGGCAGCGAACCCAAGCTCGACCCGGCCCCGGAAGTTCCCCTCGATTTCCCACGAGAATGGGTCGAGTTCACCGACCCCGACAACGACGAACATGTGATCGCCGCAGACCTCACTTGGCTGCTTTCGCGCTGGACATGCGTGTTCGGCACACCCGCATGCCAGGGCATCATCGAGGGCCGGCCGGACGACGGCTGCTGCTCGCACGGTGCGTTCCTGTCGGACGACGAGGACCTCGAGAAGCTCAACGCGGCAGTGAAACATCTCACGGCCGACGACTGGCAGCTCATGAAGAAGGGGCTCGGCAAGAAGGGCTACCTCGAGGAGGACGACCTCGACGACGAGCCCGCGCTGCGCACCCGCCGCTACAAGGGCGCGTGCATCTTCCTGAACCGTCCCGGCTTCGAGGGCGGCATCGGCTGTGCCCTGCACAAGATGGCACTGCGTCGCGGCATCGAACCGCTCGAGATGAAACCCGACGTGTGCTGGCAGCTGCCGATCCGGCGCACCCAGGATTGGGTCGAGCGCCCGGACGGCACCGAGATCCTCCGCACCGTCATCACGGAATACGACCGCCGCGGCTGGGGTGAGGGCGGGCACGACCTGAACTGGTACTGCTCCGGCTCCCCCGACGCGCATGTCGGATCCCGGCCGGTGTGGCAGTCGTACGCACCGGAGCTGCGGGAGCTGCTCGGCACCGCCGCGTACGACGAACTCGCGCGCCTGTGCAAGCGCCGCGAAGGCCTCGGCCTGATCGCGGTGCATCCCGCCACGGCCGCCGCCCAAAAGTGACCCGTGCGTGGTTTCGGTAGCAGCCGCTACCGAAACCACGCACGAGGATCAGGGTTCGAGTTTGTACCCGAGGCCCCGGACGGTGAGCAGGTGCCGGGGCTTGGCGGGATCCGCCTCGATCTTCGAACGCAACCGCTTGACGTGCACGTCCAGAGTCTTGGTGTCGCCGACGTAGTCGGCGCCCCACACCCGGTCGATGAGCTGTCCGCGGGTGAGCACGCGACCGGAATTGCGCAGCAGGTACTCGAGCAGGTCGAATTCCTTGAGCGGAAGCGTGATCGGCTCGCCGTCGACGTGCACGACGTGCCGGTCGACGTCCATCCGCACCGGACCCGCCTCGAGGACCGCGTCGTCGACCTGGCTGTCGGCATCGCTCTCGGCACCGCGGCGCAGCACCGCGCGGATGCGGGCGATCAGTTCCCGCGCCGAGTACGGCTTCGTGACGTAGTCGTCGGCGCCGAGCTCGAGCCCGACCACCTTGTCGATCTCGCTGTCCCGCGCGGTCACCATGATCACCGGCACGCTCGAGCGGCTGCGCAGCTGTTTGCACACGTCGGTGCCGCTCATTCCGGGCAACATGAGATCGAGCAGGACGATGTCCGCGCCGGCACGATCGAACTCCGCCAGAGCCGACGGCCCGTCGGTGACGACGGTGGTTTCGAAACCCTCCTTGCGCAGCAGGAACGCCAGCGGATCCGCCAGCGATTCCTCGTCCTCCACGATCAGCACATTCGTCACCGCAGGCCTCCGTACCTTTCGTCGTCCGCGACCGCGACAGTCGCGTGGTTCGCCACACGAGATGCGGCAGAATCTTCCTTCTCAGGGCAGCTGGGATCGTTCAACGCTGTCCGGCCCCCGCCTCGGGCTTGGCCCGGACCTCGTCCTCGTCGCTCTGTTCGAAATGGGCCGGGATCAGCAGGGTGAATGTGGAACCGGTCCCGGGTCGGCTCCACAGGGTGATCTCGCCGTTGTGGTTGGCCGCGACGTGCTTGACGATCGCAAGACCCAAACCGGTGCCGCCCGTCGCCCGCGACCGCGCCTTGTCCACCCGGAAGAACCGCTCGAACACCCGCTCCTGGTCTTCCTTCGCGATTCCGATGCCGCGGTCGGTGACCGCGATCGCGACCTTCCCGTCGCGCAGCGACCGGCTCACCGAGACGGGCGAGCCCTTCGGCGAGTACGCGATGGCGTTCTCGATGAGATTGGTGAGCGCGGTGACGAGCAGGCTCTGGTCCCCGAGTACCTCGTAGCCGGTGGACCGATCGGTGGCGACGACGATGTCGGCGTTCTCCGCGGTCAGCGCAGTGCGTTCGAGGGCTTCCTTCACGACGGAGTCGACGTCGACGATGTCGAGGTCGGGCATCTTCTCGGCGCCCTGCAGTTTGGACAGGGAGATCAGTTCGGTGACCATGTTGCCGAGCCGATGCGCTTCGCTCTGCACCCGCTGCCCGAAGTAGCGCACGGTCTCGGGATCGTCGACGGATTCGAGGAGTGCCTCGGCGAGCAGCGCCATCGCGCCGACCGGCGTCTTGAGTTCGTGGCTGACGTTCGCGACGAAGTCGCGCCGGGTCGCTTCCATACGCACCATCTCGGAGTCGTCGATGGCGTACAGCGCGACGAAGCGGGGATCGTCGTCGAAGAGACGGCTGGCACGGCAGCGCACCGCGAGTCCGTCCCGGCCGCGCCGGTTCGGATCGCCGAGGTCCAGTTCGATGACCTGGTCGCGATCGAGGATCTTGTTGGCGACGACCCAGGCGCGGTCGTCGATGCGCCGGTTGCGGACGAGTCCGAGTTCCTCGGCGCGAGGATTGAACAGAATCACGTCGTGGAACTTGTCGACGACGGCGATGCCGGTGGAGGCGGAGTAGACGACGCGGTCGAGGACCTGCCCCATGGTCAGTTCGGTCTCGCTGCTTCCGCTGCTGCGGGACCGGGCGATCCACATCAGTCCGGCGCCGACGGCGGCTCCGACGACCGCGGCGAAACCGGCGAGCAGAACGCTCTGCAACACACTCACGATTCGAATCGTACGTACGGCCGGGGAGATGAGAACGGCGGGTTCGCCCGTTTCGGGGCACGTCACACGGCATTTTTGCGAGGTTTGCCGGTTGTTAACCGGCAGTTTGCCGGGACCGCACGACGTCGCGCGCGGCCCCGGCAGAGCTCCTCGCCCGAGCTCCCCGTCCGGATCCCGGCTCCCGCTCTCCCGATCCGAGCGAATGTATCCTTCGTCTCCTCTGACTGATCGAGCGAATGTACCGTTCGCTCGGAAAAGGGCGGGGGCCGAAGAGGCGAGGGGTGCTACCGGCCGCCCTGGGAGGCGACGGCGGCGGCACCGGCCGCGGCGGCCTCGGGATCGAGGTAGGTGCCACCCCGGTTCAGCGGGCGCAGGTTCTCGTCGAGGTCGTAGCGCAGCGGGATGCCGGTCGGGATGTTCAGGCCCGCGATCGCCTCGTCGGAGATTCCGTCGAGGTGCTTGACGAGCGCACGAAGCGAGTTGCCGTGTGCGGTGACGAGCACGGTCTTGCCGGCGAGGAGGTCCTTGGAGATGGTCTCCTCCCAGTACGGGATGAGCCGCTCGACGACGTCCTTCAGGCACTCGGTGAGCGGGATCTCGTCGACGCCGGCGTAGCGCACGTCCGCGTCCTGGCTGTACTTGCTGCCGGGCTCGATCGGCGGCGGCGGGGTGTCGTAGCTACGACGCCACAGCATGAACTGCTCCTCGCCGAATTCGTCCTTGATCTCGGCCTTGTTCTTGCCCTGCAGCGCACCGTAGTGCCGCTCGTTGAGGCGCCAGTCGCGAACGACGGGGATCCAGTGGCGGTCGGCGGCGTCGAGCGCGATGTTCGCGGTGCTGATGGCACGGCGCAGCAGCGAGGTGTAGAGCACGTCCGGGAGCACGCCGTGCTCCTTGAGCAGTTCGCCGGCGCGCTTGCCCTCTGCGATGCCCTTGTCGGTCAGGCGCACGTCCACCCAGCCGGTGAACAGGTTCATCGCGTTCCATTCGCTCTCGCCGTGGCGGAGCAATACAAGTGTTCCGATACTCATAGCTCCCAATCCTGGCACGTCACGATCGCCATTCGGCCACGGGAGGGCCGTCCCGTCGACTATATGTGACAACAAGCGTTTTCACTCGACTCGCGAACGCTGGGGGGTTCACATGATCGACGCCCGTTTCTCCCGCCGCACCGCCCTGACCGCCCTGGGACTTCTCGGTGCCGCCGCCGCACTCCCGGGCGGCGCCGGCGCAGGTCCCGCACCCCGGCCCGGACCGCGCTCACCCGCGCTGCGGTCGACCGGTCGCCGCGTCGCGGTTCTCGGTGGCGGCATGGCCGGACTGACCGCAGCCCACGAACTGATCGAGCGCGGATTCGAGGTCACCGTCCACGAACCGACCGCACTCGGCGGCAAGGCCCGGAGCATCCCGTCGCCCGGCACCGCGGCGGGCGGCCGGCTGGACCTGCCCGGCGAGCACGGATTCCGGTTCTTCCCGGGCTTCTACCAGCACATCCCGGATACGATGCGCCGAATCCCGTTCCCCGGCAACCCGAACGGCGTCTTCGACAATCTCGTCGCGGGCGACGCCTTCCGGCTCGCCCTGCCCGGCGCCCCCGATCTGACGGCACCGGCGACGATCGCGCCGCTGCGCACCGACATCTACGACCCGGCGACTCTGCAGCAGTCGCTGGCCGCGGCGTTCTCACTCGGTGGCGCGATTCCGCCGCACGAGCTCGCCGTCTTCCTGCGCAAACTCGTCATGTTCCTCACCAGTAGCATCGAGCGGCGCGACGGGGAATGGGAGCACCAGACCTGGTCGCAGACGCTCGAGAGCGACGGAAAATCGCAGGGCTACCGCGACATCCTGGTTTCCGCGCTGACCCGGCAACTCGTCGCGGCCCGTCCCGCGGTGGTGTCGACCCGCACCATCGGGATCATGGGTCAGGCATTCGTCTGGAATGCGATGGGCACCGTCCCCACCTACGGTCACCTGGACAGGCTGTTGTCCGCTCCGACCAACGAGGCCTGGATCGAGCCGTGGGCGCAGCTGTTGCGCGACCTCGGCGTCCGGTTCGAGATGGGTTGGGCAGCAGAGGCATTGGAGATGTCCGGCGGCCGGATCAGCGCGGCCCGCATGGTCGACCGCTCCGGCGGCACTCGGACCGTCGAGGCGGACTGGTT
The DNA here is from genome assembly GCF_015865005.1 of Rhodococcus sp. CX. Lineage (NCBI taxonomy): Bacteria > Bacillati > Actinomycetota > Actinomycetes > Mycobacteriales > Nocardiaceae > Rhodococcus > Rhodococcus sp. CX. Next base: position 43,534 of record NZ_JADZGH010000253.1, on the reverse strand, counting down.
CGTCGCGGCGATGCCCGTCGAACGCGCGGTGCCGCTGTGGTCACCGGAGATCCTCGCCGCGGATCCTCGCCTGGAGGGGATGCGGCAGCTCCACACCGACTGGATGGTGGGCATCCAGTACTTCCTGCGCCGCCCCACCCCGATCGCGAAAGGCCATGTCGCCTACCTCGGATCACCGTGGGCCCTCACCTCGATCAGCCAGGCACAGTTCTGGCGCGGCGACTTCGCCGCGCGCTACGGCGACGGCTCCGCGCACGACTGCCTGTCGGTCGACATCTCGGACTGGGACACCCCCGGCATCCTGTTCGGCAAGACCGCCAAGGAATGCACTCGCGAGGAGATCGCGAAGGAAACCTGGGCGCAGATGTCGGTCTGCCTCGCCGACAGCGCCGGAACGCTCGACGAGAACGACGTGGTGTCTTGGTTTCTCGACCCCGGATTACGCTGGGGCGCAGGAGGAATCACCAACGACACGCCGCTGCTCATCAACACCGTCGGATCGAGGGCGAACCGGCCCGAGGCGCGGACCGCGATCCCGAATCTGTTCCTGTCCGGCGACTACGTGCGCACCGACATCGACCTGGCGACGATGGAATCGGCGAACGAGTCGGCCCGCGCCGCGGTGACGGCACTGCTCGAGGCCGCCGACTCCCCCGCCGCCCCACCGGCGATGTACCGCCTGCACGAGCCGCCGGAACTCGAACCCGCGCGGCGCATCGACGCGGATCGGTATCGGGCGGGCCTACCGCACCTGCTGGCGTAGCAGCGACACGGCCGGAAACGCCACGAACCGGCATACCGGAGACGACAATCGTCGCGGGATTCCTCGACGAAAGGCCGGACGATGACCGACGCACGCACCGACAGCGACGTACTCGTGGTGGGCGCCGGCCCGGTGGGATTGACCGCGGCGCTCGAACTACGCCGGCGGGGCATCGACGTGACCGTCGTCGACCGGTCGGCCGAACCCATGCAGTACGCGAAAGCCGTTGGTGTGCAGCCACGTACCCTCGAGATCTGGGACACGATGGGGGTGGTACGGCCCGCGCTCGATGCCGCGACCCCGTTCCGGGGACAGCTCATGTTCGTCGACGGGGAACCCGCCGGGCGGATCGACCTGTCGTTGCCCGACGACGTGCCGTACCGCTTCGTCGCACTCCCCCAGAACGAAACCGAACGGGTGTTGCGGCAGGCACTCGCCGACCACGGCACCGTGGTGCACCGCGGCGTCGAACTGACCGGGTTCACGCACGACGACACCGGGGTCGTGGCGACCTTGCGCGACGGCTCCGGCGCTTCGTCGCCGTTCACCGCCCGGTACCTGGTGGGATGCGACGGCGCCCACAGCACCGTCCGGAAAGGTCTCGGTCTCGAGTTCGAGGGCGACGCGTTCCCCGAGGAGTACATGCTCGCCGACGTCGAGGTCGACTGGTCGCTGCCCGAGGGTTACGCGGTCCGGTCGACCCGGCAGGAGAACGGCGCCGTCACCGATCTGCTCGTGTGCATTCCGCTGCCCGGCACCGGCCGCTACCGGATGTCGATGCTCGCCGCCGACGATCTCCTCGTGGGTGCGCGGAGCGGCGAGATCGCGCACGGTCTCGAGAGCAGTCGCCGCCCCGAACTGGGCCACATCCAAGCGGTGCTCGACCGGCTCGCTCCCGAACCGGTACGTGCGCGAAACATGCGGTGGTCGTCGGTGTTCCGAATCAGCCATCGCATCGCCGCGCACTACGGTTCGGGCCGGATCTTCCTGGCCGGCGACGCCGCGCACATCCATCCGCCGACCGGCGCGCAAGGAATGAACACGGGAATCCAGGACGCCTACAACCTGGGCTGGAAACTGGCCCTCGCGGTTCGCGACCGCGCCGCGGACGGACTGCTCGACAGCTACGACGCCGAACGCCGGCCCGTCGGAGCGGAAGTCGTCGGCCGCACGGTCCGCGCCGCGCGCAGCGGGATCGGTGCCGGCGAGCAGGACGCCGCCACGGTCATCGCGCGCGAGGCGCAGTTGCTCGTCGGATATCCGGGAAGCCCGATCGTCGATACGTCCGGGTCGGACGGTCGCGCTCCCGCACCCGGCGAGCGGGCACCCGACGCGACCGGGCTACGGCAGGACAGCGTGGCCCGCGACCTGCGGGTCCACGAGTTGTTCCGGCACACCGGCCACACGGTGCTGCTGTGGGCGCCCACCGAACCGGCGCTCGCGGCGACGAGCGAGCTCGCGGCGCGGCTGATCGAACGCTTCGGGGAATGGATGCGGGTGTACACGCTCGTGCCGTCCGAGCTGCCGGCCCCGGCCTGCGGTCGCGTGCTGCGCGACTCCCTCGGCAGCTTCGCCCGCGGCTACCACCTCGACGGGACCGCCGCGGTGGTGGTGCGACCCGACGGATACGTGGGTTCGCGCGCGCAGGATCCGGATTTCGACACGCTCGAGGCGTATCTGGACCGGATCCTGCGCGCCTGAACTCAGGCGTTCGCCGCCCGCAGATCCTTGCGGAGGATCTTGCCGGCCGCCGACTTCGGCACCACGTCGATGAACTGCACCTGACGGACCTTCTTGTGCGGCGAGACGCGCTCGGCGACGAACGTCATCACTTCGTCCTCGCTCAGCTCGGCGCCGGGCTGCCGCACGACGAACGCCTTGGGAACCTCTTCGCCCTCGTCGTCGAGCACACCGATCACGGCGGCGTCCGCGATCTGCGGGTGCGTGAGCAGCAGCGCCTCGAGCTCGGCCGGCGGTACCTGGTAGCCCTTGTACTTGATGAGCTCCTTGAGCCGGTCGACGATCGTGACGACGCCGTGCCCGTCGACGGTCGCGATGTCACCGGTGTGCAGGTAGCCGTCGGCGTCGAGGGTTTCGGCGGTGGCTTCGGGATTGCCGAGGTAGCCGACCATGATGTTCGGGCCCTTGCACCACAGCTCTCCGGGCTCGGAGACGCCGTCTCCCTCCGGGTACGCGACCTCTTCCCCGGTGACCGGGTCGACGATCTTGCATTCCATATTCGCGATGGTCGGGCCGACGGAGTCGAGGGCGGTGTCGTCGTCGTCGAACGGGATGGCGTGGCTGACCGGGCTCATCTCCGACATGCCGTAGCCCTGCCGGACCTTGCATCCGAGCCGGCGCGCGACGGCGCCGCCGAGTTCCCGGTCCAGCGGCGCCGCACCCGAGAAGATCGTGTGCACGCTGGACAGGTCGTATTCGTCGACGAGGGGGTGCTTGGCCAGTGCCACGGCGACCGGCGGGGCGACGAACACGTAGGTGCACTTCTGCTCGGAGACGAGCGTGAGGAACTGGACAAGGTCGAACTTCGGCATCGTCACGAGCGACGCCCGGTTGTACAGGGCGGCGTTGAGCAGCACGGTCATGCCGTAGATGTGGAAGAACGGCAGGACGGCGAGGATGCGGTCGTCGGCGGCGATCCCCATGCGCGGGGTGATCTGACAGACGTTGGCGACGAGGTTGGTGTGGGTGAGCATGACCCCTTTGGGCCGCCCGGTGGTGCCCGAGGAGTACGGCAGCACCGCGAGGTGGGTGGCGGGATCGAAGCTGACGTCCGGGGCGGGGGCGCCTTCGGTGAGCAGGTCACGCAGCGAGGGATGTCCCTCGGCGCCGTCGAGGACGACGAGCAGCTCGTCCGGGATGCCGACCTTCGCGGCGGCCTCCTTCGCCTGTGGGAGCAGCGGCGAGATGGTGACGAGCGCCTTGGCGTGCGAGTCCTCGAGCTGCTTGACGATGTCCTCGGCGGTGTACAGCGCGTTGATGGTCGTCGCGGTCGCGCCGGCCCGCAGGATGCCGTGGAACACCGAGCCGAATGCGGGAATGTTCGGCGAGAGCAGGCCGACGACGTCTCCGACTCCGACGCCGCGCGCGGCGAGTGCCCCGGCCACGCCGTTGATCTGCCCGATGAGCGTGCGGTAGTCCGTCACCTGACCGGAGAGCCCGTCGACGAATGCGGGTCGGTCCAGGTCGGCCTCGGCGACGGAACCGAAGAGAAAATCGTAGACACTCAGTGCCGGAATCTCGACGTCGGGGAACGGGCTGCGGAAACTCATGACATGTCCTCCGGTACAGACGTGGTGGCACTCGGTGCCAGGTAGGTCGCAGGTAACATTACCCGACCGATGTGAATGAAGTCACATCAAGATCCGGACATTACCCGCGATCGCCCCGAGGATCACGCACCCCGCGTCTGCCTGCACCGTGTTCCACACGGCCACCTGCACCGTGTTCCACACGTCCACTGCACCGTGTTCCACATGCACGGAAGCCCCCGGACGCGAATGTCTCGCGCCCGAGGGCTTCGTGGATGCGTCACCGGCCGACAGCCGGGAGACGATCAGAGGTACTGACCGCAGACCGGCCACGCGCCGCGGCCCTGACCCGACAGGACGTTCTCCGCGACCGCGATCTGCTGCTCGCGGCTGGCCTGGTTGGCGGTGGGGGCGTACTGCGTGCCGCCGTACGCGGCCCAGGTGCTCGGAGTGAACTGGAGGCCGCCCTGGTAACCGTTGCCGGTGTTGATGGCCCAGTTGCCGCCGCTCTCGCACTGCGCCACGGCATCCCAGTTTCCGGAGGCAGCGTTGGCGGTGCCGGCGCCCAGGGCAACAGGGGCGACCAGGAGGGCGGCGCCTGCCGCGATGGAACCGAGGGTGCGCTTGGTGAAGGTGAGCTTTGCCATGTGGGGTGGAATCCTCTCCGCGTCTGCTGACGGGACGATCTGCGAAAAGTGCGCCCGGAGAACACATGCACCCGAAAACCGGCTCTTGTGAGCGCTGGCTCCCGGAACACGCGGGTCCGGAACTGCGGATCGTTCCGCCCCTGCCCCTCGAAGGTTTTGTGTGACCGATCCCGCGGGGGCAGAGCAAGCGGCGGCGGGTCGGTATTCGGTAAGGCCCGTTGAGTTCGGGCCGGGCTCGTCGTTTCGAGCCGATAACGACGTTAAGCGCCCGTCTCGGAAAGGTCACGCCCCAATTTTTCGGGACGCCCGTCCCACATTCCAAGATCAACTACGGAAAAACGCCAGGTCGCTCCCGAATTATCGGCGCGCACCCACCGTTTCGTTACAGCGGTGTTTCGTGACGAGCGTCACATGGATTCTGTGGACCGGGTCACGCGTATCGGACAGATCACGAACCGCCGGGCGTGCCGTCCTCGGACGTGACATTGCCGGCGTCTGGCGTGGGAATGTCGGACTTGCCCGGTGATTCCGTTCCCGCACCGTCGTTTTCGATCAGGTGACGGAAAGGCTCCAGATTGCGCAGCGACTCCCCGCGCGAGACCCGCCAGTCCCATTCCCGCTTGATCGACGTCAGGAAGCCCAGTCCCAGCAGCACATTGAAGTCGTAATCGGCCGCCTCGAGGATCTGCCCGAGCACCGCGTCGAGTTCCTCCGGCGTCACCGACTGCTCCGACAGCCGGCCGACCAGATAGATGTCGCCGATCTTGTCGAGGGTGTACGCCACGCCGTACAGGCGGCGATTGCGCCGCAGCAGGTACTTGTAGACGCCCTCGAAGTTCTCGTCGGGCTTGCGGCACACGAACGCCTCGAAACGCACCCCGTGGTTGCCGAGCGTCAGCAGCGTCGTCGTCTCCAGCTTGTTCTCTCCGGGGAGCGTGACGACGAAGTGCCCGCCCTCCTTCCGGGAGAACTTCAGGCCGCGGTCGCGCAGCGTCGACTCGATCAGTTCGCTCAGGTCCGCACTCATGCCTTCACCCCTCCTGTCCGACGCAGCTTCCACAATCCGCGCTGCCTGCGCATCGAGAACTCGCCGGTCCCGAATGCCCGGTTCCGTCGCGCGCCGGCTCTGCGGTAGGCGGCGAGCAGTCCGTCTGCGGTGTGTTCCCACGAGAAGTTCTCGGCATGCCTCGGCGCCGCGGCCGCGAGCACCTCGCGGCGGCCGCGGTCGGCGACCAGCGATCCCAGGGCCGCGGCCCAGTCCTCGGTGCGGTGGCCGTCGACGAGCACACCCGTCTCGCCGTCGCGCACCGCCACACCCAGACCCCCGACGTTCGCAGCGATCACCGGGACACCGCACGCCTGTGCCTCGATGGCAACCAGCCCGAACGACTCCGAATAACTGGGCACGGCAACGAGATCCGATGCGCGATACACCTGCACCAGGCGATCCGAGGGCTGCGGCGGCAGGAACGTCACCCGCGCCGTGATACCGAGTTCGGCAGCGAGTTCGATCAGCGAATCCGGGCGTTCGAGGCCGGTACCGGAGGGACCGCCGACGATCAGCACCCGCAACGGCAGGTCCGGTGCGTCGGCTACGGCACGCGCGGCGGCACGCAGCAGTACGTCCGGCGCCTTGAGCGGCTGGATGCGGCCGACGAACGTCACGATCGTCTCGCGCGGATCCAGCCCGAGTTCGAACCGGGCGCGGGCGCGGTCGCCGGGGCGGTAGCGCGAAAGGTCGGCGCCCGGCGCGACCACGTCGATCTTCGCCGGATCGGCGTGGTAGATGCTCTCGAGGGCGTGCGCCTCGTCGACGGTGTTGGCGACCAGCCGGTCCGATTCCGCGACGACCTGCTGCTCGCCGATCTGCCGGGCCACCGGTTCCGGGGTGTCCCCCGCAGCCAGCGACGCGTTCTTCACCGCGGCGAGCGTGTGGGCGGTGTGCACGAGCGGCACCCCCCAGCGGTCCCGTGCGAGCCAGCCCACCTGGCCGGACAGCCAGTAGTGGGAATGCACCAGGTCGTAGTAGCCGGGCGCGTGGCGGGCCTCTTCGCGCAGGACACCGGCCGCGAACGCGCACAACTGGGTGGGCAGATCGTGCTTGTCCAGGCCCTCGAACGGCCCGGCCTCGATGTTGCGGACCAGCACACCGGGTGCGGCTTCCTGCACTGCCGGGTCCGCCGACGACGTGGCCCGGGTGAAGATCTCGACCTCGACACCGCGGCGGGCGAGCTGCAGCGACGTCTGCAGCACGTAGACGTTCATTCCGCCCGCATCCCCGGTGCCGGGTTGCGCCAGCGGAGAGGTGTGGACCGAGATCACGGCTACGCGTCGGGGTCTGCCGGGCTGAGACGTCACGGGCTCCATACTGCCCTGTCCGGCACCCACGCTCCCATCTGCCCCCGTCGCCGCCCCGCGCCTACCCGAGCGTGTCGACGAAGCGCACGACGTCCTCGGCGAACCGACGCGGGTCCTCCACGAACGGCCCGTGCCCGGCACCGTCCCAACAGGAGGTGGTCGCGCGTGGCAGGAGGCTCGCCGCGTGCTCGGCCGCCGAGATGTCGACCACCGCATCGGCCGTGCCGTGCAACACCAGGACCGGGAGGTCGAGTTCGCGCAGCAGGTCGTCGTTTCCGACGGTGCGGGCGAACAGCGCGGACCGGACCCGCGGCGGTGTCCTCAGGCTGCTCCCGAGGAGCGCCTGGGCGGTCTCCCCGGTCGCCTCGGACCGGCCCGCCCCGACGAGGGATTCGGCGAACGCGCCGAGGGCCGGGACCGCGATCTGCGGGTCCTCGGACATCGCGGCCGGGATCGCCGCGCGCATCGCCGCACCGACCTTGCCGCCCTTCTCGCCGCGGCCGATGCTCGTGATCGCACCCACCAGCACGACACCGGCGACGTCCGCGGTCCCGTGGACGGCCAGGT
>NZ_JADZGH010000253.1:21112-35801 GCF_015865005.1 Rhodococcus sp. CX | reverse complement strand
CGGCGCGGTCGTCGTATCCGTCCGCGGGCGCGGCGGAGCACCCGTGCCCGCGCAGGTCGACGGCGATCACCCGGTACCGGGCGGCGAGGTCTTCGAGGAGCGGGTCACCCCAGCAGTGCGACGACTGCGCCCATCCGTGCAGCAGGACCAGCGGCCGCGACGAAGGATCCCCGAAGGTCCGGTAGACGATGCGAGTGCCGTCGGCACCGCGAACTTGATGCACGGTCATGGCGGCTACGTTAGCCGCGTCCGCAACCGGATCCCGGCGGCCAGGGTGCAGGCGATCAGTCCCGCGGCGAGTGCCACCCCGATGCCCGCGGACGTGCCGGACCGGTCGATGACCTGCCCGACCAGCGCCGATCCGGCGGCAACACCGACGCCGAGCCCTGTGACCGTCCAGGTGATGCCCTCGGTGAGCCGGTCGGCGGGGACGAGACGTTCGACGAGCGACATCGTCACGATCATCGTGGGCGAGATCGTCATCCCGGCCAGCAGATACAGCGCGGCCAGGGCGGGGACGGTGCCGGCGAGCAGCAGCGGCCACAGCAGCACGGCGACCGCCGCGGTGGCGACGAGCAGTTGCCGGGTGAGCGGGGCGGCCACGCGGCGTGCCCCGAAGACCAGTCCGCTCACCGCGGACCCGGTCGCGAACAGGGCGAGCACGAACGTCGCGGCGCCGGGCGCGTCGCGCTCGGCGGTGAACGCGACACCGACGACGTCGACGACCCCGAAGATCGTGCCCATCGCGACCATCACGGCGGTGAGGGCGATCAGCGCCGGGCTGAGCAGTGCGCCGTGGTGCGAACGCTCCGGATCGACAGCGTCGGGACGGTGCCCGGTCACGGGTGGTTCGGTGCGCCGCTGGGCCGCGAGGGCGAGGGTGCCCACCAGCAGCAGCACCGCTCCCAGCAGTGGTCCGGCCTCGGGAAACAGGGCGACGCTCAGACCCACCGACAGCACGGGGCCGACGATGAAACACACCTCGTCGATCACGGCCTCGAGGGCGAACGCGGTCCGCAACCGGTCGGTGCCGCGGTACAGCTCGGTCCATCGGGCCCGGACCATCGCGCCGATCGTCGGCATGAGCCCGGCGGGGACGGCGCACAGGAACAGCAGCGCGGTCGGCGCCTCGAACCGGACTCCGGCGAGCATCGCGACGGTCGAGGCCGCGCTGATCGCCGACGCCGCCGGCAGCACCCGGTACTGGCCGTGCCGGTCCACCGCGCGGGACACCAGCGGCGTCAACGCCGCGTACGACAACGCGAACACCGCCGACAGGGCACCGCCGAGCCCGTAGTCACCGCGGAGCTGGGAGAACATCGTGACGATGCCGATCCCCACCATCGCGATCGGCAACCGTGCGACGAACCCGGCGGCGCAGAACGCGGCCGCACCCGGTGCGGCGAACAGGGTGCGGTAGGAACCATCGGCTCTCGGCGTCACCGACGCTCGTCCTTCTGTGTCACTGATGCTCGTCCTTCGCTCCGGTCCCCCGCGTGTCGGTCATTCGTGCCAGCATGCACGGTATGGGTGTCCTGGTCTGCTTTCACGCACATCCCGACGACGAGGTGTTCGGCACCGGCGGGGTGATGCGCCTGGCCGCCGACGCGGGCCACCGGGTGGTGCTGGTGGTCGCGACGGACGGCGCGGCCGGTGAGGTTCCGGAGGGTCTGCTGCGTCCGGGCGAGAGCCTGGCGGAGCGGCGGCTGGCCGAGGTCGAGCGGTCCGCCGACGCGCTCGGGGTTGCCCGGCTCGTTCCGCTCGGTTACCCCGACTCGGGGATGGCCGGCACCCCCGAGAACGCGAACCCCGCGGCGTTCTGCAACGTCGAAGTCGATTCGGCGGCCCGCCGGCTGGCTGCGGTGCTGGACGAGGAGGGCGCGGACGTCGTCACCATCTACGACCCGAACGGCGGCTACGGGCACCCCGATCACGTGCAGGTGCATCGCGTCGGGCTGCGGGCGAGCGAGATGGTCGGTCATCACGCCGTCTACGAATCGGCGTTGAACCGTGACCATCTGCGGCGCCTGATCGCGGCGAATCCGGACATGACCGAGGGCCGGACGCCACCGGACATCGACTCGTTCGGGCTGCCCGAGTCGGAGCTCACCACGACGGTGGACGTCTCGGCGACGATGGCCGCCAAACGTGCTGCCATGCAGGCTCATGCGTCGCAGGTCGGTGATTTCGGCCCGATGCTGACGCTTCCGGACGACATGTTGCGGGCGGCCTTCGGCATCGAATGGTTCCGCCGGCGCGGTGCCGCCCCCGGTCTCGCGGAGACCGCCCTCCCCCTCTGAGCCCGGCCGAACTCCGACCCGCCCAACCGAAGGAGCGCACGTGGAACACCGGATCGCACTGAGCAGATCGATCGCGGCGCCGCCGAGCGCCGTGTGGCGAGTCCTGACCGATATCGACGACGCCGCACGAACATTGAACGGTGTCACCGGAATCGAGCGTCTCGATGCGACCGGGTACGAGGTCGGCACCCGCTGGCGCGAGACCCGGGTGATGTTCGGCAAATCCGCCGCCGAGGAGATGCGGGTGGCCGAGGTCGAACCGGAGCGCCGCACCATCGTCACCGCGGAATCCGGAGGCACGACCTACCGCACGGTGTTCGAGTTGGCGCCCCGAGCCGACGGCACCGAACTGTCGGTCGAGTTCTCCGGTGCCACGGATTCCCCCGGGCTGTTCACCCGGATCATGACGCCGGTGTTCGGACCCCTCGCGATGCGTGCGACGAGCAAGGCGCTGCAGTGCGACCTCGACGACATCGCCACCGCGGCGGAGCGCACGACGTTGTGACCTGATCGTCGGCACTCCCCCGGGGCGGAGACATGTCCTAGCCGCGCGACCGCCGCATCGAGCCGAGCGGATCGGAGTACAGCGAGCTCAACGACACCACGCCGGCCGCATGCGCCTGCACCCGGTTGCCGAACCCGGTGATGCGAATGTCCTTGCGCGGCAGGTTCGATGCCCGCGCGAACGCCTCGGCCACGTGCGGCACACCGGCGGGGTACTCGGTGAACGCCTGGCCGCCGAGGGTGACGCGGTCGGGGTTGAACAGGTCGCGGAGCATCGCGACGGTGCGGCCGAGGACGGTGGCACGGTCGACGAGGATCTCGTGTGCGGGCGCCGAACCCTCGCGGGCGAGCTTGTAGAGCGCGCCGATCGTCGGATCCTCGACGTCGCCGAGCAGGCCGGCCTCGCGGGCCTTCAGCAGCACCGCCCGGTCGCTGACGGTGGCCTCGAGGCAGCCGGTCGCACCGCACGAGCACACGGCCGTCGAGCCGGTCGGCAGGTGCGCGATCGACCCGGGACCGCCGTTCGGGGTGTGCACGCGGCCGTCGAAAGTGATTGCGATACCGGTGGTTTCGCGAGCGTAGAAGTAGAGGCCGGTGCCCTTGACGTCGGCCTCACGATCCGGGGTGAGCAGCAGTTCCGACGCGGCCATCGCCTCGACGTGCGCGGCGACCGAGACCGGGAGACCCATACCGCGGCCGATGATCGCGCCGACACGCGCGCCGCTCCAGCCGAGCCGCGGGTGGTCGACGAGGCCGGTCTCCGAGTCGACGCGGCCGCCGAGCGCGACCCCCACCCACAGCGGGGTGCGGCGGTGCCAGCGGGACGCGAACGACCGCGCGCTCGCGGTGATCGCCCCCAGGACGACATCCTGATCGCCTCGGGGCGTGGGGATTTCGACGGCACCGATGATACGCCCGCGCAGATCCGCCGCGACGATCCCGGTGACGACGGCACCGATGTGGATGCCGATGGTCAGGTACGGCTCGTGGTCGACCTCGAACGGGACGCGCGGACGGCCGATGGCGCCCGAGGCCGCGAGATCGGCACGCTCACGGAGCAATCCGGCCGAGAGCAGTGCCGAGACCTGCCGGTTGACGGTGGCGATGCTCAGGCCGGTGACCTTGGCGGCGACGTCGCGGGACACCGGCCCGCGGGCCGCGGCGACCCGGAACACCGATGCCGCGGTGCCGTCGGCGATCCGCAGGTCCGGCGCGACGATCTGCACCCGAGCGGTGGAACGGGCCCGGGCGGTCGCGGTCTGCGCGATGCGACGGGAACCGGTGGTGGAGGTGCGAGCGGACTGGACGGGAAGCGTGGAAGTCGACACAGGTGTGGAATCCTCGTGATTCGGCCCGGACGGGCTGGCGTGACACGGTCATGAACGCGCCGAACCGCTGCGACGTGCGTGGACGTCGTCGAACAGTCGATCAGAGGGAAAGCCAGAACAGGCTCGGACCCGGCGCGAAACTACTGGATGGCACCGTGACAACGACAACAGAGTTCCCGTGCCAGAGGCAAGCGCGAGCCCAGCGCGGCGGTCACGTACGTGACCCGCGGGGCGGAGTGGCGGCCTGCTGACATGCCGTCGAACATAACGCGTGCGGACGCGGCTGTCCAATTCAGGCCGAAAAGGTAGGGAATTCTCGCGGCGCCGACCACCCCGAATCAGGCTGAGTCGAATGGTTCTGCCATGAGGGACCTGATGTTTGCATGGGCGCATCCACCCATTTCCTCGCGAAAGGCCAGTCATGTCCGTCGATTTCGCATCCCCCACCACCGTCCCGACCACCCCGACCGTCGTGAAACTGGGCGCACATCTCGGTGCCCGCATCGACGGCGTCCGGCTCGGGGGCGACCTCGACCCGGCGACGGTCGCACTGATCCGCCGTGCGCTCGGCGAACACAAGGTGATCTTCTTCCGTGGGCAGGACCACCTGGACGACGACGCGCAGTACGCGTTCGCGGAACTGCTCGGCACACCGACGACCGCGCACCCGACCGTCAAGTCCCGCGGAGTCCGGATCCTGCCGATCGACTCCGACTACGGCAAGGCCAACAGCTGGCACACCGACGTCTCGTTCGTCGATCGCATTCCGAAGGCGTCGATCCTGCGGGCGGTGACCCTGCCCGAGTACGGCGGGTCGACGGTGTGGGCGTCCGGTGTCGCCGCGTACGAGGGACTCCCGGCTCCACTGAAGGCGCTCGTGGAGAACCTGTGGGCCGTCCACACCAATGTCTACGACTACGCGGCCGAGAGCGCCGAGCGTGCCACCGAACGGACCGCCGAGTACCGCGACGAGTTCCGCTCCGAACTGTTCGAGACCGAGCATCCTGTGGTGCGGGTGCACCCGGAGACCGGGGAGCGGTCGCTGCTGCTCGGCCACTTCGTCAAGAACTTCGTCGGTCTCAGCGGCAACCAGTCCCACGCCCTGTTCCGGCTGCTGCAGGACCACCACCAGAAGCTCGAGTACACCACTCGCTGGAACTGGCAGCCCGGCGACGTCGCGATCTGGGACAACCGCGCCACCCAGCACTACGCGGTCGCCGACTACGACGAGCAGTACCGTCGCCTGCACCGCATCACCCTGGCCGGGGACGTCCCGGTGAACATCCACGGCGAGCGCAGCCGTCCGCTCGCCGGGGACGCCGGCGAGTACTCGATCGTCGAGACCGACACCGCACCCGCCCGATAGGGGCGGACGGGTCGCACTCCGGCCGACGCCGGCAAGAGTGATCGATCCGATACGGCCGTCCCCGACCGCACCCGCCACTATGGAATGCGGTGACACGGTGAGCGGGACGGAGTTGACGGATGTGGTGGCCGAGCAGGTGCGCGTGCGGCCGGTGGGCGCGACCCGGGGAGAAGGTCGTGGACGGCCTCTGCCCCCGGTGCCGGGCCACCCGGGACCGGTACCGGCCGCGGCCTGTCCGGGCCGGGTCCGAGCAGTACCGGTCCCGAACTGCCGGGTCCGCGGCACCCGGGTCTGCGCCGCGGCCGGGACCGCCCCCGAATCCGCAGTACCGGACGCCACCGCCGTCATCGCCCCGCCGCGGGCTGCAGTGGCGTCCTGCACCGTCCCGGCCGAGCGCCCCGACGTGGCCGCGCCCCGCGCAACCGGACACACCTCCGGTTGCGGCCGGCCGACGTCGTCGACGACTGCGAGTCGCAGCGGTCGCGGCCGCCGGGGTCGTGGTGCTGCCGCTGTCCGGAATGGCCGTCGTCGCGGCGTCGCTGCGCTGGTGGACACCGTCACAGTCGAACTTCATGCGGATCGACGACGGACCCATCGCCTACCAGTACGTCTCGATCGACCACATCAGCCGCTACGTCATCGCGTCCGCCGTCGCGCACGAGGACGACCTGCTCGGACTACGGAAGCAGGCGTTCCACTGGGGTGACTTCCTCGACCGCGCCACCGCCGTCCTGTCCGGCGAGCGTCAGCAGACGTATTCGACGATCCCCCAGCAACTCGCGAAGAACATGTTCTTCACCCCGGACCAGAGCATGCTGCGCAAGGCCGTCGAGGTGGTGCCGTCCGTCGCATTGCGGGCCACCATGTCCGACGCGCGGATCATGGAGTTGTACCTGAACTACGCGCAGTTCGGACCTGACCTCTACGGGGTGTGCGCAGCGAGCTGGTACTACTTCGACACGCCACCGTCGGAGATGTACCCCTATCACGCGATGCAGCTGGCCGGGATGCTGCCGAACCCCGAGGACGTCGTGCGGCTGCCCGGCGGTGGCGTCGACACCTCGCCGGACGCCCCGTATCCGAGCGCGGCATTCCACATCAACGGCGCCGCCAACGTCGACCTTCCGGCCCGCTTCGACGCGTGGGGCGGCTGGCAGAACATCACGGCGTCGCTCGGGATCGAGGACTCCGCAGCCGATCACGCCGACGCCCGCCCGAGCGCGGATTCGTGCTCGACGATGCCCGACTCGGTCCGTGAGCGGCTCGCCGTCGAAGATCCGGGCTTCGTCTCCGCTGGGGGCATGTGAGTCCGGGGGCATGTGAGGCGCGGCGCCGTCGCCCGGTGACGGGCACGGGCGCGTCCTAGGATCGACGCATGAGTATCTCCCCAGATTCGCGCGTCGCCGTCGTCACCGGGGCATCGTCCGGCATCGGCGAAGCCACCGCCCGCACTCTCGCCGCGCAGGGCTACCACGTCGTCGTGGGTGCCCGCCGACTCGACCGCCTCGAGAAACTCGCCGAGGAGATCGGCGGCACCGCACTCGAACTCGACGTCACCGACGAGGATTCGGTCACCGCGTTCACCACCGTCCTGCCGCGCGTGGACGTGCTGGTCAACAACGCCGGTGGCGCGAAGGGACTGGCGACGGTCGCCGAGGCCGACGAGGACGACTGGCGCTGGATGTGGGAGACGAACGTCATCGGCACCATGCGCGTGACGAAGGCGCTGCTGCCCAAGCTGATCGAGTCGGGGGACGGACTGATCGTGACGATCACGTCGGTCGCAGCGTTCGAGGCGTACGACAACGGCTCCGGATACACCTCCGCCAAGCATGCACAGGCGGTGGTGCACCGGACGCTGCGCGGAGAGCTGCTCGGCAAGCCGGTGCGGCTGACCGAGATCGCCCCCGGCGCCGTCGAAACCGAGTTCTCGCTCGTGCGATTCGAGGGCGATCAGGAACGTGCCGACAAGGTGTACGAGGGCATCACGCCGCTCGTCGCACAGGACATCGCCGAGATCATCGGGTTCGTCGCATCGCGCCCCTCGCACGTGAACCTGGACCAGATCATCGTCAAGCCGCGTGATCAGGCGAGTGCGGGCCGGTTCCATCGCGTGAGCAAATAACACCGCGTGAGCAACTAACCTCTGGAGGTATGCAGCAGCAGCGTCTTTCGCCCGGGCCACTGCTCGACGACCGCGGCCACCTCGAGCAGGCGGGCTGGGCCACCGCCGAGATCCGCACCTACGACCGGGCGCGGATCTCGGCGTCGCGGCTGCGCATCAAGGAGTGGGACTACTACTGCATCGTCTCCGACCCGACCTCCGACCCCGCTTCCGGTCCGGTCGGACTCGCGCTGACGGTCGCCGACAACGGGTACATGGGCCTGGTCGGGTTGAGCTGGCTGGATCTGGCCGCCGGCACGGAAACCACCGAGAACAAGCTGATCCCGTTCCCGCTCGGCCGGATGCGGATGCCGTCCAGCGCCGACACCGGCGACGTGGTCGTGCGCCGGGGCGCGCTGCGCGTCGAGTTCCGCCACGAGACGCAGGGGCGCCGCCTCATCGTCGACCATCCGGGCTTCGACGGCGGCCGCGGCCTGTCCGGGGACCTCCTGCTGCAGCAGCCCGACGACGACCGCATGGTGATCGCTACACCGTTCCCGCGGGCCCCGAAGGCGTTCTACTACAACCAGAAGATCAACTGCCTGCCCGCGGCGGGCACGATCGAAGTCCGCGGTGTCCGGCACGAGTTCGACCCGGCGTCCACCTTCGGCGTCCTCGACTGGGGCCGCGGTGTGTGGACCTACGACAACACCTGGTATTGGGGTTCGGCGTCCGGGCTGCACGAGGGAAAGCGGTTCGGTTTCAACGTCGGCTACGGCTTCGGCGACACCACCGCCGCCTCGGAGAACATGCTCTTCCACGACGGGGTCGCACACAAACTCGACCGCGTGCACTTCCACCGTCCGCACGGCAGCTACGACGGCGCGCCGTGGCGTTTCACGAGCAACGACAGCCGTTTCGAGATGGACTTCGAGCCGATCGTCGATCGCGCCGCCGACGTCAACGCGCTCGTCGTGCGGTCCACCCAGCATCAGGTGTTCGGGCGGTTCAGCGGACACGTGCTGCTCGACGACGGCACCCGCCTCGAGATCGAGAACCTGCTCGGTTTCGCCGAGGAGGTCCGCAACCGCTGGTAGACCCGCCCGGAAGACCTACAACGCGGACATCGACTGCCAGGTCTGCCAGTCCACGGCCCAGTCCCACAGGTCCCCGTCCGCCTCGGACAGGTCGATCGAGGTGCCGCTGACCTCCACCGGATCCCCGTACATCGCGATCGCGAAGTACTCCTGCGCGTCGGACATCGACAGGTTGATGCACCCGTTGGTGACGTTGGAGGCGCCCTGCTGGCCGGTGGTGAGCGGGTTGGCGTGGATGAACTCGCCGTTGTTGGAGATCCGCACGGCCCAGCGCTCGCGCACGTTCTCGTAGTACGGCGGGTTCGACATGAGGAAATCCTCGTGCTTCTCGGTGACCACGTGGATGCCGCTGCGCGTGACGTTGCGGGCCTCGGAGCCCTCGCCGTAGCTCACCGGGATGTCCATGACCGTCTGCCCGTCGCGCACCACCTGCATGCGGTGGCTCTGCGCGTTCGCGACGACGACCTGGCTGCGGCCGATACCGAAGTCGAGGGTCAGGTCCGCGGCGCCGTACGCGCCGTCGCCGTAGGCAAGTCCGTAGAGCCGCGCGTCCAGGCTCACCGTCGTACCGGGCGCCCAGTACTGCCGGGGCCTCCAGTGCGCCCGCGCGCCGCCGTTGTCGTCGGGCAGCCACGCCCAGGCACCCTCGGTCGGCGGGTTCGTGGTGACCACGAGCGCCTTCTCGACGGCGGCCTTGTCCTCGATCGGACCGTCGAACTGCACGATGATCGGCGCGGCGATCCCCACCTCCTGACCGTCCGCGATGTTGAGGGTCGCGGAGACCACCTCGTCCGGTTCGACGGTCGAGAAACTGCCCTCCACCGCGACCTCGTCACCGTCTGCGCCGATCACGGACCCCGACCATTCGTAGGTCGCGCCGTACCCGAGCGGTTCCGTGACGGTGTAGCTGTGGCCGTCCGCGGCGAGTTCACCGGCGACGACGACCCCGGACTCGGTGTTGGTGAGCGCGATATCGGTGAGGGTGCCGTCGGTCGCGGTCACCGAGATCGGTGCCGTGGGAGCCACGTCGGTGGCGCCGTCTGCCGGGTTCATGGTGGCCCCGACGGCCGGTTGCGGGTCGCCGGCGATCGAACCGCCGTTCGACGTCGAGCAGGCGGCGAGCACCGCGACGAGAGCGAGGCACCAGAGCCACACCAACCGATTTGTCCGTTTACGCAGGTCGTGCACCCTCTCCACGGTACGCGCGGGGCAGATGTGACCCGGACCTCGGCGGATTCAGATCTCGACGCCGACCGGCACCGGTTCCGGCTCGAGCCGCACACCGAACACCTTCTGCACCCCGTCCCGCACCTGCCGGGCCAGCGCCACCAGATCCGCGGCGGTCGCGTTCCCGCGGTTGGTCAGTGCGAGCGTGTGCTTCGTCGACAGCCGCGCGGGGGCGTCCGCCGACGGGAAGCCCTTGCCGAATCCGGCACGTTCGATGAGCCAGCCCGCGGACAGTTTGGTGCCGCCCTCCGCGGGGAACTGCGGGATCCGCACATCGGCGCCGACGCGTTCGGTGATCGCCGCGAGCACCGCGGGCAGCGCGCCTTCGGGCACGACCGGGTTGGTGAAGAACGAGCCGGCGCTCCACGTGTCGTGATCGGTCTCGTCGAGCACCATGCCCTTGCCGCGACGCAACGCCAGCACCTGCTCGCGCACCTCCGCGGCCGGGCGGCGCTCACCCTCCTCTGCGCCGAGCGCGGTCGCGAGCTCGCGGTAGCCGAGCGGCGCGCTCGACCCGTCGGGCCGGACCTCGAGCTCGACGTCGACGACGAGCGCCGCGTCGGAATGCTTGAGCACACTCGTCCGGTATCCGAGACCCAGGTGCTCCGGACCCACCCAGCGCACCTCACCGGTCCGGCGGTCGAGCAGCCGCACCCGCCGCAGCACCGACCTGACCTCGACCCCGTACGCCCCGACGTTCTGCACGGGGGTCGCCCCGGCGGACCCGGGAATCCCGGACAGCGCCTCGAGGCCGCCGAACCCGGCCGAGACCGTCCGGGCGACGACGTCGTCCCACACCGCGCCGGCTTCGATGCGCACCGAGTCGGTGTCGAGTTCGACGCCGGTGGTCGCGATCTTCACCACGACACCGTCGAATCCCGCGTCGCCGACGACGAGGTTGGATCCGCCGGCCAGGATCAGCGTCGGCACCTGCTCGGCGTCGAGCAGGCGCACGACGTCGACGAGAACGTCGGTGGTGGCGCATTCGGCCAGGACTCGGGCGGGTCCGCCGAGCCGCAGCGTCGTCAGGGTCGACAGCGGCACCTGCTCGGACACCGTGGCTCCCGACTCGGCGAGGCGGGCAGCGATACGTGGATCGGACACCCGCAAACGGTAGCGTGACGAGCCATGGGTACCCCTATCGACCATTCCGCGCACTACGAGTTCCCCGCCGCGAACGTGCACGCGGCGCTCGTCGACCCGGAATACTGGCGTGAGCGCCTGGCGCGGGTCGGCGGCCCCGGCGCCACCATCGAGGACGTGAAGACCTCCGCCGGAACGATCGACCTGCACATGACGCAGGCCATCCCCGCCGAGCACCTGCCGAGCGTGGTCACCAGCATCCGGCCCGGCGACCTGGTCATCCACCGGCACGAATCGTGGGAGCCGCTCGACGGCGAGCGTGCCCGCGGCCGGTTCTCGGCCGGTGTCGACGGGATGCCCGGCAGGGTCGAGGGTGCCTTCACGCTCGCGCCGGGCCGGACCGGGACGGTCGTCGAGATCGACGGCGAGGTCGAGGTGAAGATCCCGTTCCTCGGCGGGAAGATCGAGGGCATGATCGTCGAGCAACTCGTCGAACTGTTCGACGCCGAGCAGGAGTTCACAGCCGGCTGGCTGGGCCGATCCGGCTCCTGACGATTTTCGCGTGACCGGGGCGAACCGGTACCCTGGCCCGCTGTGGCACGGCGCATGAACTACTCCGCCCGCTATCCGTATCCGGCGGAGCGGGTGTACGAGGCGCTGCGCGATCCGGCCCACTGGGAGGCCCGGATGGTGGAGATGCGCAAGTATTCGCAGAACCACGTGGAGTCCTTCGAGGCGTCGGACTCCGGCATCTCGCTGGTGCTGCACCACATCCTGCCCCGGTCCGAACTGCCGGAGATCGCGCAGACGGTGATGAAGAAGGACCTGGTCATCACCCGCAAGGAGTCCTACAGCCCGTTCGACGGGAAGGCCACCGGACGCTACGAGGCGTCGATCCCGGCCGGACCGGGCAGCCTCACCGGCACGATGGAACTGTTCGCCGGCGACGACGGGTGCACGCTGCGCACGACGTCGGAGGCGAAGGTGCATCTGCCGTTCATCGGCGGCAAGCTCGAAGAGCTGATGCTGCAGAACCTCGTCGACCTGTTCCGCACCGAAGCGGAGATCACGGCCGACTGGCTGGCAGGACAGTAGGCCGGTCCCGACAGTGCGAACGCTACGCCCGGAAGGTGTCGTCACCCGCGGCACCACCGGCATCAACCGGCTGCGCCGCAGCGACCGCTGGGCCGTGCACCATTCCGGTATCGCCCGCGTCCTGCGGTCGGCACCGGATCCGCTGGTCGTCGATCTCGGCTACGGCGCGATGCCGGTGACCACGCTGGAGCTGGCGTCGC
This sequence comes from Rhodococcus sp. CX, assembly GCF_015865005.1. Taxonomy (NCBI): domain Bacteria; kingdom Bacillati; phylum Actinomycetota; class Actinomycetes; order Mycobacteriales; family Nocardiaceae; genus Rhodococcus; species Rhodococcus sp. CX. The sequence goes on along the minus strand of NZ_JADZGH010000253.1, from coordinate 23,497 downwards.
GGCTGCGCACCGTGCGCCCCGACGTGCGGATGGTCGGCCTCGAGATCGACCCCGAGCGGGTGGTTCCCGGCCGCGACGGAGTCCGTTTCGCGCGCGGCGGCTTCGAGCTGGCCGGGTTGCGGCCGGTGCTGGTCCGCGCGTTCAACGTGCTGCGGCAGTACCCGGAGGACGCGGTCGCGCCCGTGTGGGAGCGGTTGCGGTCGGGGCTGGCGCCGGGCGGTCTGGTGATCGACGGCACGTGTGACGAACTGGGCCGGCGCTGCGCGTGGGTGCTGCTGGATCGCGACGGTCCGCGCAGCCTGACGCTGGCGTGGAGTCCGTTCCACATCGACACCCCGTCCGACCTGGCCGAGCGGTTGCCGAAAGCGCTGATCCACCGCAATGTTCCCGGCGAGCGGATCCACGATCTGCTGCAGGCCGCCGATCGGGCGTGGGCGACCGCCGCTCCGCATGCCGCGTTCGGGCCGCGCGTCCGCTGGCGGGCCACCCTCGATCTGCTGCGCGGGCAGGGAATTCCGGTCGCCCCGCAGCGTCGCCGCCTGCGCGACTGCGTGCTGACGGTGCCGTGGGAGACGGTCGCGCCGAGCTGAGTGCGCTACGCGCTGGTGTGCCTTTGTGGCGGCCCCAGGCGCCACGAAGACACACCGCTCAACCGGCCGCGAGCAACGCGAGTTCGATGCGGTCGGCGACCGCAGCCGGCTGGTTCGCGACCGCGGCATGCAGCTGGTCGGAATCGACACGGCCGATCGCGAGGGCGTCACCGACCAGTTCGTCGAGCACCTCCTGGGACACCCCCCCGGCGGCGAGATCGACGGCGGTGCGCGCGGGGGTGGTCACGCGGAAGCACCCGACCATCTCGCAGTCCTCGTTCGACAACGCCCGATGGTGCAGCGCGAGCCGGTTGCTCGGCACGGTGCGCTGATCGAGCGTCGACAGATGCAGGAACCGCGGCTGCAGGTGACCCATCGCGTGCAGCTCCGCGGCGCTCTGGTGCGACACGACCGCGGCACCCTCGTACCACGCACACCACTGCGCGAACTCGTCGAACTTCGTGCGAGGGCTCTCGGCGAGCCGGAACAGGTCGTTCTCGACGCGCATCCACAGCCCCGCATCGATGCGCGTGACGAACGCGTCCGCGTCGATACCGTGCCCGATCGCCTGTCGGGCGGTGAAGAATCCGGCCTGCGTCAGTGCGAGTCGACGAAGCGCTTCGTCCGCATCGGCCCGCCCGGAGGCCCCGTATCCAGAACCCGTCCAGCTCGTCATGCCGCCAACAGTACCGAACAATTGTGGCCCAGCTCACAAATTCGAGGGCAGGTTGCCGCGCGCGGCTCAGAAGATCCTCAGAGTTGTCGGAAACAATCGGGCTCATGCCCAACTCGAAGCGCTCCACTCTCGCCACCGTCGCCGCCGTGGTCGTCGTCGCGCTCGTCGCGGTGCTCGTCGGCGCCGAGGTCTACGTCCGCAACCGGGCGACGACCTGCCTCGCACAATCGCTCGAATCCGAACTGGGAACCGGCGTCGACGTCGATCTCAGCTGGAAACCGGTGTTGCTGCAGGCGATCGACAAGAAGGTTCCGTCGGTGACGCTCGACAGCGACGACACCGCGTTCGGTCCCGCGAAGGAGATGACCGTCCACGCCGTGGCGAAGGACGTCGATCTGAACGCGACGGCCGACAGCGCCGGCACGATCGGCAGCTCCCGCGCCGACGTCGTGTGGCCCGCCACCGGCATTCTCGCGACCGTTCAGAGCCAGGGCCTCGGCTCTCTCGTCACCGCCGTCACCCCCGACGCCGACGCGGGCACCCTGCGGTTCACCGTCGGCGGTGCCGGTCTCGCCGAGTTCACGGTGCGCCCGGTCGTGCAGGGCGGCGTGGTCTCGGTCGAGACCGTCGACGCGTCCGTGCTGGGGTTCGGTCTGCCGACCGCGCTCGTCGACGGTGTCGTGCAGATCCTCGCGACCGGTCTGCAGCAGTATCCGCTCGGCATGCAGGCCACCGCGGTCTCCGTCGACGACAACGGTGTGAACCTCACCCTCGAGGGCGGCCGCTTCACGATGCCGGCCCCGCAGGAAGGTCAGCAGCAACAGCAGGGCTGCAGCCTGATCTGAGGCAGCTGCCCGCTCAGTCCGGCAGTCCGTCGAGCACGGCCCGCGACGACGACAGGCCGAGCCGGGTGGCGCCGGCGTCGATCATCTCCAGCGCCGCCTCGGCTGTGCGGATGCCGCCGCTGGCCTTGACGCCGAGCCGGCCACCGACCGTCTCGGCCATCAACCGCACCGCGTGCGCCGACGCACCGCCGGCCGGATGGAACCCGGTCGACGTCTTCACGAAGTTCGCACCGGCGCGTTCGGCCGCGCGGCACGCTTCGACGATCGCGTCGTC
>NZ_JADZGH010000253.1:18195-21102 GCF_015865005.1 Rhodococcus sp. CX | reverse complement strand
CTTGAGGACGGGGTCGAAACCGATGGCCTCGCGGACGGTGAGGACGTCGGCGAGCACCGCGTTCCAGTCCCCCGCGACCGCCGCGCCCACGTCGATGACCATGTCGACCTCCCGCGCGCCCTGTTCGACGGCCAGCCGCGCCTCGGCGCCCTTGACCAGAGAATGATGCTTGCCCGAGGGGAATCCCACGACGGTCGCGACGGTGACGCCCTCGGCGCGCAGCGGCAGCATGGACGGGGACACGCACACCGCGTACACCCCGAGTTCGACGGCTTCGTCGACGAGCGCGCGCACGTCGGCGGCGGTCGCCTCCGGCTTGAGCAGGGTGTGATCGATCATCGCGGCGACCTGGGCGCGGGTGTGTGCGGTGTCCGGCATGCCGCCAGCCTCCCACACCTTCCCTGCCGCCCCGTCCCACGGAATGCGGGAGGATGGTCGGCGTGCTGATCCGCCGCGAACTTCCCGCCGACGTCGACGCGATCGCCGAGGTGCATCGCTCGGCGTTCGCGCCGCTCACCCCGCCCGGGTCCGAGCCCGTCGAACCGGGACTCGTTGCGGCGCTGCGGGCGAGCAGCGCGTGGATTCCGGCGCTGTCGCTGGTCGCCGAGGACCGCGACGGCACCGTCGTCGGTCACGTGGTCGCGACACGCGGCACGATCGCGTCCGCTCCCGCCCTCGGACTCGGCCCGCTCGGCGTGCGGGCGGACCTGCAACGCAAGGGCGTCGGCGCGGCCCTGATGCACGCGGTGCTCGGGGCCGCCGACGCCCTGGACGAAGCGGTCGTGGTGCTGCTCGGCCACCTCGACTACTACCCGCGGTTCGGGTTCGTGCCGGCCGCCGACCTGGGCATCGCCCCGGACGTGGCGGAGTGGGCGCCGCACTTCCAGGCCCGCGCGCTGACCGCCCACCGACCGGGTGTGAGCGGTGTGTTCCGGTACGCCCCACCGTTCTACGAGATCGGCTAGCGTTTCGGGCATGGCCGATCCGATCGATCAGGTGGCCCGCACGTTCGACGACGCGAGCGACCGGTTCGACCGCCTGACCGCGACCGTGTGGGGCCCGGCCGGGCAGTCGCTCGTGTTCGCTCTCCGCCTCCACCCCGGCGACACCGTCCTCGACGCGTGCTGCGGTGCCGGTGCGTCCGCGTTGCCGGCGGCCGCGGCGGTCGGCCCGACCGGACGGGTCCACGCCGTCGACGTCGCCGCGGACCTGCTCGAGCTGGGCCGGTTGACCGCCGAGGAGCGCGCCCTGCAGAACATCGACTTCGTATGCGCCGACGCCACCACGTGGGAGCCGCCGTCGTCGGTGCCGGAGGCCGGATACGACGCGCTGGCCATCTCCTACGGGGTGTTCTTCTTCCCTCACATGGACGCGAGTTTCGCGCGGCTCGTCGGCCTGGTGCGGCACGGCGGCCGGGTCGGTGTGACCGTGTGGCGGGCCGGCGCGATGACCGAGTTCACCGCCGTGGTGTTCGACGTCGCCACCCGGTACTCCCCCGCGTTGGCCGATCGGCAGTCGCTCCGCGACCGCACGCCGCTGCACCGCATCGACACCCCGGAGACACTCGAGGCATGGCTCGCCGCCGCGGGATGTCACTCCGTCCAGGTGGACGTGATGCCGAATCTGCTGCCCGCCACCGACGAACTGTGCTGGAACCTCGTCGTGGGCACCGGTTTGCACAGCGTCCTCGAGGGACTCGACGAGCCGGCCGTGGAGGCGCTGCGGCAGGATCTGCTGACCGAGATCACCGAACGCGGCCTGCACACGATCGACGCGACCACCCTGGTCGGCACCGCGACCGTGCGGCGTCCCCCGGCGACCGTCTGACCGGCGGACCGGCGCCCCGAACGCACCTGAGACAATCGGCGGCATGACCGCTGCTTCGACGGACGACCGCCGTTATGTTCTGACCCTCGGCTGCCCGGACACCACCGGCATCGTGGCCCGCATCGCCACCTTCCTTGCCGAGGTGGGCGGTTCCATCGTCGAAGCGGCCTACCACGCCGACCAGGACAGCGGCTGGTTCTTCACGCGGCAGGCGGTGCGCGCCTCGTCCATCCCGTTCGGGATCGACGAACTGCGGGAGAAGTTCGCGGTCGTCGCCGAGCAGATCGGCCCGGACACCGAGTGGACGCTGTCGGACACCGGCGAGACCAAGCGCGTCGTGCTGCTGGTGAGCAAGGAAGCGCACTGCCTGCACGACATCCTCGGACGCGTGGCGGCCGGCGAACTCAAGGCCGAGATCTGCGCGGTCGTCGGGAACCACCCCGAACTCGAGACGGTCGCGAAGCGGCACGGCATCGACTACCACTACGTGTCGTTCCCCAAGGACCCGGCCGAGCGCGGACCGGCGTTCGAGCAGGTGCGCAAACTCGTCGACGTGCACGACCCGCACGCGGTGGTGCTGGCCCGGTTCATGCAGGTGCTGCCCTCCTCGCTGTGCGAGCACTGGGCCGGGCGGGCCATCAACATCCACCACAGCTTCCTGCCGTCGTTCATCGGTGCCCGCCCCTACCACCAGGCGTTCACGCGCGGCGTCAAGCTGATCGGTGCGACCTGCCACTATGTCACCGCCGAACTCGACGCGGGCCCGATCATCGAGCAGGACGTGATCCGCGTCGGCCACGGCGACACGGTCAGCGACATGGTGCGTCAGGGCCGGGACGTCGAGAAGCTGGTGCTGGCCCGCGGTCTGCGCTGGCATCTCGAGGACCGGGTGCTGGTGCACGGCCGCAAGACCGTGGTCTTCAACTGATCGGTCTTCAACCGACCGGGACCGCTCTCACGCGACGACCGTGACGGTGCGGCTGTGCAGCCCGGTCGCACCGTCCGGGACCGGCGGACGCCGTTGCTCGTCCTGGATTGCCCCGGTGCCGTCGACGGCCCGGACCTCGAGCGTGTGGTCGC
>NZ_JADZGH010000253.1:17076-18183 GCF_015865005.1 Rhodococcus sp. CX | reverse complement strand
CCACCGAGTACTCGGTGGCCGGTTCCGCCTCCTGCCAGGGACCGCCGTCGACGCGGACCTCGATCCGGTCGATCCCGCGGTGCTGCGCCCACGCGGTGCCGGCCACGACGACGGGCCCGGCCGTGAGCCGGGCGGATCGAGCCGGCACGTCGATCCGCGAGGCGGTGCGGATCGGGCCCTTCGCCGCCCAGCCGCGCCGCGTCCAGTAGGCCTCCGCGCGGTCGAACCGGGTCAGCTCCCAGTCGACGACCCACTTCGTCGCCGAGACGTAACCGTAGAGCCCGGGCACCACCTGCCGCGCCGGGTAACCGTGCTGGAGAGGGAGCGGTTCGCCGTTCATCGCGACGGCCAGGAGCGCGTCACGACCGTCGCGCAGCACCTCGACGGGTGTTCCGACGGTGAACCCGTCGACGCTGGTGGACAGCAACATGTCGGCATCGGGGTGGACCCCGACACGGTCGAGGATGTCCGCGATCCGGTAGCCGGTCCAGCGGGCGTTGCCGGCGAGGTCACCGCCCACCTCGTTCGACACGCACGTCAGCGTCACCAGACGCTCGACCGTCTCGAACGCCGCGAGATCGTCCCAGGTGAGCGTCGTCTCCCGATCCGCCATGCCGTGGATGCGCAGCCGCCAGTCCGCGGTGGTGAGGCGCGGCACCTGCAGGGCGGTGTCGATCCGGTAGAAGTCGCGGTTCGTCGTGACGAAGGCGGTGGCGCCGGGCACCGCGCGCGGTCCGGTCGTCAGGTCGGCGCCGGGCGGAATCGCCGGTGCCGCGTCCGCGGCGAGGGGCACCCGGAACCGGTCGCGGTCCTCGAGCACCACCGCCAGCCGATCCGCGAGATACCGGCCGACGGCACCGGCCACGACCGCGACCGCGACACCCGCGCCCAGGACCACCAGGAAGCGCCGGCGGTCCGGGTTCGGCGACGCCGGATCCTCCCCTCCCCGCGGCGTCCACAGCGCCCGGATCGCGAACTGCAGGAACAGCATTCCCACGACGACGGCGATCACCGTCGGGATCGCAGCGGTCGCGGTCGCTTCGGGCCGGTGCAGCGCCGCGTACACCCCGACCGCTCCGAGCGCCGCGAGCAGCGCTCCGCCGTAGG
>NZ_JADZGH010000253.1:2650-17066 GCF_015865005.1 Rhodococcus sp. CX | reverse complement strand
CGTTCGATCAGCCCGGCGACGACCGCACATACCGCGAGCAGCACCGACATGCCGACGAACAGCGCCGGCTTGTCGGCGGTGCCGAACGTACCGATCGCGAATTCGCGGGCCCAGGCGGGTGCCCGATCGACGGTCGTGCCGCCGACCGCGAAGAACGGGGACGCGTCCGGATCGGTCGCTGCGGCCAGCAGCTCACCGACCCCGAGGACGAGGAGGACCGCGACAACGCCGGTCGCCGCCCGCGAGAGCACCCCCGGCGAGCCGGTGCTCGGTGGTCGGGTGCTCGGCGGTGTGGCCATGGCGATCCTCCGGTGGGTCACCGAGGGTTCGGACCCGCAGCCCCGTCGGATGGGCCGGCGGTTCAGCCGCGGACGAGGCGGCCGGCGCGTTCGAACAGATGCTGCAGTTCGGAGTTGAACACGTCGATCGCCTCGACCGAGCTCATGTGCCCGATGCCGTCGACGACGACGAGATGCTCGAGGTGGCCGGCTTCGTCGAGTTCTGCGGCGAGTCGATGCGCGTGGCTCGGCGGGGTGAGCCGGTCGGCGGTGCCCACGAGGACGGTCGTCGGGACGGTGAGGTTCGCCAGACCGTGGTGGACGTCGAGGGCGCTGAGCGCGACACCCCAGCCACCGCGGGTGCGGGGCGGGCAGCCGAGCACGATCTTCTCGCAGAACGCGACCGCGGCGGGGGTCGCGGTCGGTGACAGAGCGACGTACTTGAGTGCGCGGGTCGTGACCGGAGACGCGACGAGCGGCACGGTGGCACCCATCAACCGGCGTGCGACGGGCACCGGCACGCGGGGGGCGCGCTGCGGCAGCGGCACGATCGTCGACGCCGCGACCAGATTGTCCATGCCGGTACTCGCGAGCAGGACGCCCGAGACCCGGTCGCGCACCTGCTCGGGATGCCGTTCCGCCCACGCCATGATGCTGATACCGCCCATGCTGTGACCGGCGAGCACCGCCGTGCGGCCGGCCGGGACGGTCGCGGCGAGCACCGCGGCGAGGTCGTCCGCGAGCACGTCGGGCCCGAAGACGCGGCTGCCGACGTCGCTGCGCCCGTGTCCCCGCTGGTCGTAGACGACAACGCGGTACTTCTCGGCGAACGCGTTGATCTGCGGTGTCCAGAATTCGGTGGAGCAGGTCCAGCCGTGGCTCAGCACGAGGACGTCGGCGTCGGGATCGCCGTAGGCGCGGACGTGCAGGCGCGCACCGTCGTCCGTGACGACCTCGACCTCGTCGTGCAGGACCTGCGGTTCCGCCAGCAGGGCTTCGCTGGGATCCCCGACCGCCACGACGCTCCGGGCTGCCGCGTTCCTGCGGCGGGCAGCCACGGCTCCGAGTGCGGCACCGGTGGTGACGAGTCCGGCGACCGCGAGCGCGGTCCGACGTGAAGGCTTCTTCACCTGTGTTCTTCTCCGATCTGGTCCGGCGGTACTTCTGGTCAGAGGATGTGCGCGCGGCGCAGCAGCGCGGTCGAGGGGCCGCCGATCAGCCCCACCCCGTCGAGGAATTCGACGGTGCGGCGCGAGGCGTTGCGGATCCGGTCGTGGTAGTGGGCATTGCTCCGGGCCGCGGCCCTGGCCTCGTCGACGTCCAGGCCCGCCGCCGCGTAGACGCGCGGGTTCACCAGGTTCGTGACGATGAAATACGCGGAGACTCCGAGGTGCATCCTGATCCAGGCCCGTTCGGCGCGGGACGCGTCGCGCATCCGGCGGGCCGTCTCCTCGCGGGCGTAGCGGATGTGCCGGGATTCCTCGATCACGTGGATCCGGCTCACGGTTCGCGTGATGGGCTGGACGCGCTCGTCGCGCATGAAGTCGCGCTGCATCGCGTCGAGGATCTCCTCGGCGAACAGTGCCCCGCCGAAGGCGAGTGCGCCGCCGGCCACGGCCTTGAAGGCGCGTCCGGATTCGCGGACCCAGCGCGGCGGCCGGTACGAGGGGATGCCGAAATGCTGCGCGGATCGGGCGAACATCGTCGAGTGCCGGCATTCGTCGGCGATCTCGGTGAGGCCGAACTGCACGTAGGGCGTCGCGGGGTCGTGCCGGTAGAGATCCCGGACGAGCATTTGCATGAGGATCATCTCGAACCAGATCCCGGTGCCCGCGATGCTGGCGGCTTCGTGCCGGGTCAGGATGAGGCGCTGGTCCTCGGTCATGCGGTCCCACAGCTCGGTGCCGTAGAGACTGGACCATTCGGGACTCATGCCGTACTTGTCCGGCGGGATCGGAGCGTCCCAGTCGATCTCGATCCCGGGATCGAAGGACGAGCGTGAAGCGGATTCGAGCAGCCGCGCGGCGGTGTCCTGCCGGTCACCGGTGCGGAAGGGTCGGGTGAGCGTCACGGCGATCACCTCGTCTCGGAAATTTAGCCGTAACTCCGAGTGTCACTATCTTGCCGTCCGGTGTCAAGGGACGGCAGGGGTCACCAGCGCGGGCGCTGCACCTCTTCCACGCGCGGCCGTACGTCCACCAGGTACACGCACACCGCGACGACCCCGACGATGCCCAGCATCCCGATGGCCCCGAACAGGAACAGCACGACCAGCGCCACGGCGAGGATCCCGACCCACACCGGCTTGGTGAGCTTGTCGACGGCGGGGAATGCTTCCGCCGGCTGACGCACCGCGTGGACGAGCGCGAACACCGCCCCTGCGATCGCGAGGATCTGCAGAGCGAAGAGGATCAGACCGGCGAGAGAATCGACATTCGGCACGCCTCCATCCTACGAGCATCGGCTCCCGTGCACTGGGCACGGGAGCCGATGCTCTGTGTTCTCACGGGAGCCGATGCTCCGTGTTCTACAGGAGATGTTCCGCGTTCTACCGGAGAGAAGCCTTAGATCAGGCGCCGGTGGTCTTGCGCGGGGCCGCCTTCTTGGCCGGGGCCTTCGCCGCGGTCTTGGCGGGCGCCTTGGCCGCGGTGGCCTTGGCGGCAGGCTTCGCCGGAGCAGCCTTCTCCGTCACGGACTTGGCCGCCTCGTCCACCTCCACAGCGGCGGCCTCGACGCGGTCGGCAGCCTCGTCGGCAACCTCTTCGGCCTGGTCCGCGATCTCGAGAACCCGCAGCGCAGCCTCGTCGCCGGCGTCGGCGATGGCGTCGCCGACCTCCGAGGCGGTCTCGGAGATGCGGCCGGCAGCGAGACCGGCGAGCTTCGCGGCCCGCTCACCGACGGCGCGGGTCTGACGGGCGACGGTGCCGAGGGCGTCCTCGGTCAGGTCGACGGCGTCACCGAACGCAGCCTCGGCGCGCTCGAGGCCCTCTTCGACCGCGGGCTGCTTGCGGAGGCGCTCGACGGTCTCCTCGCCACGTTCCGCGAGCGAGGTGTACAGGTCGGACGCGACCTTCAGGTACGCCTCGGCGACCTTGCGCAGCTCCTCGGGGCTGAACTTCTCGCGCAGTTCCGCGAGTTCCTCGGGCAGCTCGGACGGCAGCCCCGCGAGACGCTCGCGCAGCGATTCGACGGTCTCGGTCAGGTCGCCGGGCAGGGCGAGAAGCTTCTCGCGGGCGCTGTCCACGCGCTCGTTGACGTCGGCCCGGTTGGTTTCGGCGCGCTCACGCACCTGAGCGACGACGTCTGCGACGGCCTGGACGACGGCGTCGCCCGCGCCGACTGCGGCGTAGAGGGAATTGCGGATGGAGACATTGGGATCGGTCATGTCATTTCTCCTGTTCATGGGGGTCGGTCTCGTACCGGTCGGCGGTCCCGGACTTCGCGTCCGGCGCCGGCCCGGGCGGGGCGGACTCGTTCTCGCGACAGAACGAGTCGTAGATGTCGAGCAGGACCTGCTTCTGCCGCTCGGTGAGAGCGGAATCGGCAAGCAGCGCGTCACGTACCGCGCTCTGCGGGCGCTGCTCGAGAATCCCGGCCCGCACGTAGAGAACCTCCGCGGACAACCGGAGGCCCTTCGCGATCTGCCCGAGCACCTCCGCGGAGGGCTTGCGGAGCCCACGTTCGATCTGACTGAGATAGGGATTGCTGACGCCGGCGAGCTGCGACAACTGCCGCAACGACACCTGCGCCGCCTCGCGCTGGGCGCGGATGAACCCGCCGATGTCCTGTGCTGCGGAGTTGACGACTCGCGACGCGAGATCGCTCGGTCCGCCGGTTCCGGATCCCTCACCGTCCGGGCTCTCGACCGGCGCGGTGTCCCCTTCGTTCGTGGGCATGACTTCAGCATACGAGCAGGTGCTAGCTACAGCAAGCACTCTGCTAGCAAGTGAGGGACCTCACGAGAACAGCAGCTGGGACACGGTGTAGATGGCCAGACCCGCGAGCGACCCGACGACCGTGCCGTTGATGCGGATGAACTGCAGATCCCGTCCGACGGCCAGCTCGATCTTGCGGCTCGCCTCGTCGGCGTCCCAGCGCTCGACGGTTTCCCGGATCACCGCGGTGATCTCGTCGGCGTAGTTCGCGGCGATGTAGCGGGCACCGTCGAGCAGCCAGCCGTCGACCTTGCCGCGCAGTTCGTCGTCGTCGCGTAGCCGCGCCCCGAGGTGCATGACGTTCTCGGCGACCTTCGTGCGCAGGGTGCTGTTCGGATCGTCGACGGATTCGAGGATCATGCGCTTGGCGGTCCGCCACGTGGCGGCCGCGAGCTGGGTCACCTCGTCCCGTCCCATGATCTCCGCCTTGACGCGTTCGGCCTTGGCGATCGTGGCCGGATCGGTCTGCAGGTCGCGCGCGTAGTCGGCGAGGAACTTGTTGGCGGCGAGCCGGACCTCGTGGGTCGGGTTGGACCGGACCTTCCAGGTGAATTCGACGAGTTCGCGGTGGATCTTCTCGCCGAGCAGCATGTCGACGAACTTCGGCGACCACGACGGCGAGTCCCGCGAGATGATCCGGTCGATGGTCTCCTGGCTGCCCAGCGCCCATTGGTGGGCCCGTTCGGCGAGCATGTCGATCAGCGGCAGGTGACGCTCCTCGGCGATGAGCTCGGTCAGCACCCGGCCGATCGGCGGCCCCCACTCGGGCTCGGCGATGCGCTTGACGATCGTGTGGTCGATGACCTGCTGGATGTCCTCCTCACGCAGCACCGTCACGATGCCGCGCAGCACCGTCGACGTCTCCTGCGCGACCCGCTGCGCGTTCGCGGGCTGGGCCATCCAGCCCCCGAGCCGCAGCGGGATCTGCGCAGACTCGATCTTCGCGGACACGACGTCCGGAGCCAGGAAGTTGGTGCCCACGAACGAACTCAGGCTCGCCCCGAGCTGGTCCTTCTTCTTCTTGATGATCGCGGTGTGGGGCACCGGGACACCGAGGGGATGCCGGAACAGGGCCGTCACGGCGAACCAGTCGGCGAGGGCACCGACCATGCCCGCTTCCGAGGCCGCTCGCACGTAACCGACCCACTCGCCGGCACCCCGGGTTTCCTGCCAGCGGCAGAACAGATACACCACCGTGGCGAACACCAGGAATCCGGTGGCCACCACCTTCATCCGGCGGAGATCAGCGCGCTTGGCGGCATCGTCGTTGGTGAGAAGTTGCACCTTCGCCATTGTGCCGAAACCGGACGGACACCCGCGGGACGTGCCGCGACACGAAGCGGCTCGCCGTAGACTGAGCCGACGATCGAAACCGAACGGATGTGCCAACCCAGTGCCCAGCAAAAGCGCGCCCTCGCCGACCACGACCCCGGAATCACCAGCGTCCACAGCATCCCCAGCGCCGCAACCGGCGCCCGCCAAGCAGGACGGACGCAAACGCCGGTGGCACGAGCACAAGATCGCGCGGCGCGAGGAGCTCGTCGACGGCACGATCGCCGCGATCCGGGTACGCGGCCACGACATCGGGATGGACGAGATCGCCGCGGAGATCGGCGTCTCCAAGACGGTTCTGTACCGCTACTTCACGGACAAGAACGATCTGACGACCGCAACGATGATGCGGTACGTCGAGCGGATCCTGGCGCCGAGGATCTACGCGGCCGTCGGCGAGGATCTCGACGAGTACGAACTGACCCGGGTTGCGATCGCCGCGTACGTCGAGACCGTTGCCTCCGACCCGGAGGTCTACCTGTACGTGATGAGCAACAGCTCGTCGGCGAGCCGCGATGTCGTGGCCGATTCCGAGCGGATGATCGCCGAGCTGGTGGCGACCGTCCTCGGTGAGCGCCTGCGGTTGCTGGAGATGGATTCGGGGGGATCGGTGCCGTGGGCCTACGGAATCGTCGGCGGAATCCAGCTCGCGACGCACTGGTGGATCTCGAACAAGTCGATGACCGCGGAAGATCTCATCGACTACCTGACGATGATGACGTGGGGCGGCTTGACCGGCATCGCATCGGCGGCCGGCTCGCCCGTCAGGTTCAAGTCCCAGCCGCATCCGCTCCGGCGCGACGACCGGGAGGAAAGCGACGAAGTCGCGGAGTGACCATTTTCACGTAACTTCGGGTTACGTGTAAAATCGGGTCATGTCCGAGGGATTCCGAGGCCGCGCGGAGGTCGCCGTCGCCGGCAGGCAGGTCGTCGTCGACGTCGAACTCGCCGACTGGTTCGATCCGATCAGTGGTCGGCACCGCTGGCGCGGCCGGCTGCGCGACCTGGCGTCCGCGTTCGCTCCGGACGCTCCGCCGTCCACCGGCACCGAGCTGACGCTGACGCTTCTCGACCCGGACCACGCTGCCACCGCGACCGCCCGCGTGACCGACATCGATCTGTGGGGCAGCCACATGATCGACGGCATTTCGCCGCCGCCCTATCCGGTCGGACCCGACGAACTCGATCTGCCGGACGACGACACCTTCGGCGACACTCACCCCGAACACCGCTGACGACGGCCGGCGTGTGGCACGCTTCGTGCCATGTCGAAGGACGCCGAGAACAGCCCGTGGACGATTCCTGCCACCGAGGCACTGCGGGCCGGCCCGCACACCCGCGTCGCCGAAATCGACGCGGACGCCACCCCGGGGTTCGAGGGCGACAAGGAACTCGGCACACGCCTTCTCGAGGAACGCGGCGCGTACCTGTCGGACCTGCAGGAGAAGCTGTTCGCGAACGGCCGCTCGGGTGACCGGCGATCGGTACTGCTGGTGCTGCAGGGCATGGACACCGCCGGCAAGGGCGGAATGGTGCGCCACGTCATCGGGCACGTCGACCCGCAGGGGGTCGACCACGCCTCGTTCGGGGTCCCCACGCCGGAGGAGAAGCAGCACCACTACCTGTGGCGGATCCACAAGGCACTGCCCCGCGCCGGGCAGATCGGCGTGTTCGACCGCTCGCACTACGAGGACGTGCTCGTCGTGCGCGTGCACAATCTGGTCCCGGAGAAGGTCTGGAGCACCCGATACGACGAGATCAACCAGTTCGAACGGGAAATCGTCGACAGCGGGACCACGATCGTGAAGGTCGCCATGTTCGTCTCGCTCGACGAACAGAAAAAGCGCCTGGCCGAGCGCCTCGAGCGCCCGGACAAGCACTGGAAGTACAACCCGTCGGACGTCACCGAACGCGCCTTGTGGCCCGAGTATCAGGAGGCGTACCAGGCGATGCTCGACAAGACCAACACCGATTACGCGCCGTGGTACGTCATCCCGTCCAACCGCAAGTGGTTCAGCCGCATCGCGGTCGGCGAACTCCTGATCGACGCGCTCGAACGCCTCGATCTGGACTGGCCCGCAGCACAGTTCGACGTCGAACTCGAAAAACAGCGCCTGGCGCAGTCCTGAGGGCTGCGCCAGGCCGATCGGGTCGGCTCCGGGTCAGAACAACTTGGGCGTTACCCGGTGCACCTTGTGGTCGTGATGGATCGTGCCTCCGATCATCGCCATCGCGATTCCGGCAACGACGAGGGTGCTGATCCCGGCGACGATTGCCGGTCCGGTGTGGCCGTATCCCGCCGCAAGCAGGAACAGGGCGAGGCATGCGATCGCAAGCAACCCGAGGGTGTATCCCGCCCAGGCGACGAAGAGGTTGAGTTTCATACGACACTCCTTCCGCAAGGACGAATACCTGGTCCGGTGCTGCCGACGGTACCCCACGGTGATCCGCGTCACAAGGTTGCGAAACGCGCACATCGCCCCTGCTGAGCCGGGCAGCATGGCAGTTTTGACTGATGACGCGTTCCAACCCGTTCGAGGACGAGGACGAGCCACCCGAGACCACGTACTCGCGCCGCTACGAGAGCGACGCCCAACAACTCGACCGGAACTGGTCCAGCCTGCTGCAGGAACTGCGTGTCGTCCAGACCGGCGTGCAACTGCTCACCGGCTTCCTCCTGACCCTGCCGTTCCAGAACGCCTTCAGCGCCCTGTCGAGGAACGAGAAGGGCATCTATCTGATCACCGTCCTCGCCTCGATTGCGGCGACCATCCTCCTCGTCGCGCCGGTCAGCATGCATCGGCTCCTCTTCCGGCGTAGGCAACTGGACCGGCTGGTGCTCACCGCGCACAGGTTCGCACTCGCCGGGCTGCTCCTGCTCGGGGTGTCGATGACCGGGGTCGCCATGCTCGTGGTCGGGCTCGTGATCAACTCGACCGCGGCGACCGTCGCCGGAGTGTGCACCGCCGCGCTGTTCATCGCGATCTGGATCCTCTACCCGTGGCGCTTCCGCCGTCGCGCCAGGCGGCACCCCGACCCGAAGCAGAGCGAGGAGCACCGGAACGAGTAGCGGGATGCACCGACCGCACCGCGGGCGGCATCGATCGACCGCACCGCGGTCAGCATCGATCGACCGCACCGCGGTCAGCCGGGTAGCGTCTCGCCCCCGATCGGCGCCAGCACCTCACCGCTGTAGTACGACGACATCGTGTTCGACGCGAAGAACACGTAGGACGGTGCGATCTCGTCGGGTTGCGCCGCGCGCCCGTACGGCGCCTGCTTGCCGAAGTCCGCGACCTTCTCCTCGTCCATGGTGGCGGGGATCAGCGGAGTCCACACCGGCCCCGGAGCGACGCAGTTCACGCGGATTCCTCTGTCCTGCAACGCCTGTGCGAGCGAATAGGTCAGCGCCAGCACAGCCCCCTTGGTGGCTGCGTAGTCGATGAGGGACTTGTTGCCGCGCAGCCCGTTGATCGAGGAGGTGTTGATGATCGACGATCCGGACGGCAGGTGGTCGAGCGCGGCCTTCGTGACGTGATAGAAGCTGTCGATGTTCACCGCGAACGTGCGGCGCCACTGCGCTTCGTCGAGATCGGCGAAGTCGTCGACCGGCTCCTGGTAGGCCACGTTGTTCACCAGGATCTGCAGGCCACCGAGTCGAGCGGCCGCCTCGGACACCACCTCCCGGCAGTGCGCCGGATCGGCGAGATCGCCCCGGAACAGGTGGCAGTCGCACCCTTCCCGCCGCACCAGCTCCGCGGTGTGCTCGGCGTCCCGGTCCTCCTCGAGGTACGCGATGGCGATGTCCGCGCCTTCCTTGGCGAACGCGACCGCGACCGCGCGGCCGATCCCCGAGTCCCCGCCGGTGATCAGCGCCTTGCGCCCTTCGAGCAGTCCGCGACCGCGGTATCCGCGCATCTCGTCCCTGGGCTCGTCGGCCATGTCCGCGGTTTCGCCGGGATAGTCGATCGTGTGCGGAGGATGTACATGTTCCTGGTCATCGCTGCTCATGACCGGCGGATACCCGCCGCTGCCCGGTTCACACCCGACGGTTTCCTTCCGCCCCGCTCCGGGTATCCGCGACCATGCGTTCTCCAGCTGCCGCCCCGCTGCCGCGGCCGCGCGGGCCGATTTCCGATGCGGTCGTCACCCGGCTCACCGGGACACCGGACGAGTCACCGTGGCCGCATCCACCCGCCGACGTGGACCCGTACGGCGACGACGTGCAATTGGCGCTGACGGTGCTCTACGAACTGCACTACCGGGGATTCCCCGAGGTCGATCCCGGTTGGGAGTGGGCGCCGGGTCCGCTCGGTGTGCGCGCCGCGCTCGAACGGTCGTTCCTGGACCGGCTGCGCGCCGATGTCCCGGGAGGTACGGATGTCGACGCAACCTTCGACGCGGTGTGCCGCGAGCCCCGCGACGCCTGGAGCGTGTCCCACCACCTGGCCGAGCAGGGCACGTGGTCGCAGCTGCGGGAGTACTTCGTGCACCGGTCCATCTACCAGCTCAAGGAAGCCGATCCGCAGGCCTGGGCCATTCCGCGCCTCACCGGCCGGGCCAAGGCGACGCTGGTGGCCGTCGAATTCGACGAGTACGGCGCGGGGCACCACGACCGTGTGCACGCGCAGTTGTTCGCCGATCTGATGGTCGCGGCCGGATTGGACGACACCTATCTGGGATATCTCGACCGCGTGCCGGCGCTCACCCTGGCACCGGTGAACTTCATGTCGATGTGTGCCCTGCATCGCTCCCGCATCGGCATGCTCGTCGGCCAGTTCGCGGCCGCCGAGATGACGACAGGTCCGAGTGCGCGCCGGATGGTGCAGGCACTCGAACGCCTGGATGCCGCCCCGGAATGCGTCCGGTTCTACACCGAGCACGTCGAGGCGGATGCGGTGCACGAGCTGGTGTTACGACACGACGTCGTCGGGGACCTGCTCGACCGCGATCCGGATGCGGCCGGTGATGTGGTCTTCGGGGCGGAAGCCATCGAGTTCCTCGAGGGCCGGCTCGGCAGCCATCTGCTCGACCGGTGGTCCCGCGACGAGTCATCGCTGCTCGAACCGGTCGAGGCTACCTGAGACCCGTTCGGCCCCTTAGCCGTTCAGCGCCTCTCCGTTCAGCCTCTCTCGAGGTCGTCCTCGTCGACGACGTGCACGGCCGCTTCCTCGGCTCCGGCTCCCCCACCGTCGATTCCGACGTCCTCGGCGACGAGTTCGGCTTCGGTGTCCTCGCCCGTCCCCTCGTCCGGCGCGACGAGCCGGCCCGCGCGGGCGGTGTCGGCACCGCCCGAGCCCGTATCGGGTTCCTCTTCCGCGAGGCGGGATTCGAGGTCGTCGTGCGGTTCGAGACCGACGGGGCGCTCGGGCGGTGAGATCCCTTCGTCCAGAACGTCGTCGACACCGCGATCGACGAGGGTGTCCTCGGGCTGCAACTGATCTTCGTCGTCGACGCTGTACTCACCGGGGACGCTCGCCCCGGGGTTCTCCGAAGTAGGCATGCTTCGACCATGCCACCGTTCGCCCGGTTGCGCCATGTTCGCGTATTGCACTGCCTGTGGATTGCGATGCGGGAACAGATATCCGATGTGGTCGGGCGGCATCCGGGTGACCGTCGACGAGTCGGTACTCGACGGTTTGAATTGCCGGGATCGGGGTATTCTCCCCCATCGTCCGAGCCGATTCGAGCACGGGCACCGACAGCAAGGTAGACGATCATGATCATCCTCGGCCTGATCCTTCTGGTGGTCGGATTCCTGACCGGGATCTCGATCCTGTGGACGCTCGGTATCATCCTCCTCGTGGTGGGCGTCATTCTGGCATTGCTCGGCGCCACCGGACGGGCCGTCGGCGGCCGCAGGCACTGGTACTGACTCTTCTCACCGCCGGGGCGCGCGAGCGCTCCGGCGGTGACTGGTGTCGCACAACGGATAGATGCCGCTGCGATGGCAGCGGCACACCGCGACCACGAACCGATCGGACGTCACCTCGGTGCCGTCCTCACCCACGATCCGCACCGGTCCCTCGACGAGCATGGGACCGCCCGGCACCAGCCGGACGGTCCGCACATCCACCCGCGTGTCATCCCGTGTGTTCCGGTCGGTCGGCACGGATCACCACCACTTCCTCGGTCTCGATTTCGGTCTCGTTCTCGACTGTGAGAACGGAAGCGTCTGCCGCAGAATCGTTTCGAAGCTGCTTCAGATATTCGGTTCGACTTCGCATCACGGGGCCGAACGGTATGCGCTCCCGCGCGACCACGGTGGCCTTCGCGCCCCCGGCGCGCAGCATCTCCAAGGTGGTGTCCACGCCGGTGAACTCCGAGTGCACGACGAGCGCGAATCCTCCGGGCCTCAACAGCTTCGGGATCTCCCGGCACAGCGGGTCGACGACGGAACGCCCGTCCGGGCCGGCATCCCAGCGCGGATCGTAGGCTCCACCGGGCGCCGGCACGTAGGGCGGATTCGAGACGATCACGTCGAACGGCGCGAGCCTGTGCGCAACGCCGAGGCCCCCGCGAAGCACCCGGATGGGCAGTCGCCGCGACCACGCGTTGAGCCGAGCGGTGAACACCGCGCGGGGCGCGATGTCCAGTGCCGTCACCGATTCGGCACCCGCTCGCGCCGCCGTGACCGCCAGGATTCCGGTGCCGGTACAGAAGTCGAGGACCTTTGCACCCGGCGGCGGGCCGGCGGAACCGTAGGCTTGCGCCAGCAGCCACGAATCCTCTTGCGGCCGATACACTCCCGGCATTCTCCACAACATGTCGGGTCGCACCACTACAGCACTCCGGGTTCGTGGGTGGACGTGCCACCGGATCCGCCGAGCCGACGACTTCGGAAGTTGAGCACGATCATCACTGCCCCCACGACGATCAGGGCGACGGCAACGATCGTTCCGACAGCCGTCCAGCCTTCGAAACCGCCACCGGCGGCCGTCAGGACCAGAGCTATCGCGGCGACGCCTGCCAGGACGCACACATACCCGGCCCATCCTGCGAACCGGCTTCCCGTCGTGGAGCGACCGCGATTCGTTGTATTCGCCATGCGGGCGGTTACCCGGCCGCACGGACAACGAAACCGGGCATCCGGGGAACAAGATTCCGGGTCCGGTCGTTGGTCCGGGCATGACTGTTGCGAACCCGGTACCGAATGTGACTCTCGACGACGGAAACTCGATCCCGCAGATCGGGTTCGGGGTGTGGCAGGTGCCCGACGACGAGTGCTTCACCGCGGTCACCAGCGCTCTGACCATCGGATATCGCAGTATCGACACGGCTGCGATCTACGGGAACGAGGTCGGTACCGGCCGGGCGATCGCGGCGGCGGGAGTACCGCGCGACGAACTGTTCGTCACCACCAAGCTGTGGAACAGCGCGGACGGTCCGTGGACCCGGGACCGCGTGTTCACCGAGTTCGACGCGTCCCTCGACCGTTTGGGGCTGGACTATGTGGACCTGTATCTGATCCACTGGCCGCGGCCGATGCGTGAGGACTATCGAACGATCTGGCAGGCGTTCACCGAGTTGAAGGCCGACGGTCGTGCCCGGTCGATCGGTGTGTCCAACTTCCAGCCGGAGCAGTTGCGAACGATCATCGCGGACACCGGCGTGGTGCCGGTGATCAATCAGATCGAGGTACATCCGGATTTCGCGCAGACCGAACTGCGGCGGGTGCACGACGAACTCGGCATCGTCACCGAGGCGTGGTCGCCGCTCGGCCAGGGCCGTGGCCTGCTCGACGATCCCACCCTCGCGCGGATCGCGCTCGAGCACGACCGCTCGCCCGCGCAGGTGGTGCTCCGGTGGCATCTGCAGATCGGCAACGTGGCGATCCCGAAGTCGGTGACCCCGCACCGGATCCGGCAGAACCTGGACGTGTTCGACTTCGAACTCGATGCGGCCGAGCTCGACGCGATCTCGGCACTCGACACCGGGAACCGGCTCGGCGGCGATCCCGCCACCTTCGACGTGGGGTGACGGCCCGAGGGTCGATTCGTTCGCGCGACTACGATTCGCCGGGTGACCGATTACGACGATTTCGACATGTTCGGCGGCCTCGACGCCTCGACCCTGCCGCTGCGGCAGCAGCAGATCCTGGCGGTGATCCGGGACTGGGCAGCGGCCAACGGGTGCGCGCCGAGCACCCGGCAGATCGGGGACGCGGTGGGCCTGCGGTCGACGTCGTCGGTGTCCAAGCATCTGCGCAGTCTCGAGGACAAGGGGTTCCTGCGGCGGGGTTCGGCGGTGGCGCGTCAGCTGGACGTGCGCCCGTTCCTCGCCGCGTCGGCGCCGGCCGGGTCCGATCGGACGGTCCCGGTGCCGGTCGTCGGCGACATCGCGGCCGGCGTGCCGATCCTCGCCGAGCAGCACGCCGACGACGTGCTGGCGCTGCCGCGGGAGCTGGTCGGTTCCGGCACCGTGTTCGGGTTGCGGGTGCGCGGCGATTCCATGGTCGACGCGGCGATCTGCGACGGCGACGTCGTGGTGGTGCGGCAGCAGAGCGAGGCACATTCCGGCGAGATCGTCGCCGCGATGATCGACGGCGAGGCCACCGTCAAGGTGCTGCGCCGGCGGAACGGGCACGTGCAGCTCGAACCGCGGAATCCGGCGTATCCGGTCCTCGACGGAGATCGGGCCGTCGTGCTGGGCAAGGTGGTGTCGGTGATGCGCAGGATCTGAGCTGCCCGCCCGCGCGGACGCCGGGTGAGTTCTACGACAAGACGTAGTAAAAGGGTCCGGATCGGCCCTACCATCGGCCTGTGACCACCACTCACCCGGTGAAACGACCCAAGAGTTGGCACCAGCGCGCAGGTAAGCCCGTGCGCATCTGGCTCGCCCTGCTGATCGTCGCGGGTCTGACGCACCCGT
>NZ_JADZGH010000253.1:0-2559 GCF_015865005.1 Rhodococcus sp. CX | reverse complement strand
CCGACAGCGCCCGCGGACCGCAGCTCGTGAAGATCTACCTGCTCAACGCGGGCATCGTCGTCACCGTCGCCGGTGTCCTCACAGGGTGGTTCCCGGCCACGCTCGTCGGTGCTGTCCTCGTCGGCGCGATGCTCGCGTGGCATGCCGTCGCACTTCTGCTGCTGATCCGGCAGGCCCAACGAGTACGGGCCCTGGACGGTGAGGAACCCGCCCTGCACGCCCAGAGTGTGTGGTTCCTCGTCGCATCCTCGGCGTTGCTGCCGGTCGGCGCCGGATTCGGTGCCGCTCTCGCCTACGGGCAGACCGACAGCACCCAGGCCGGGTTCCTGCTCGCCCACCAGGCGATGAACCTGCTCGGCTTCCTCGGCCTGGCCGCCGCCGGAGTGCTGACGGTGATGTACCCGAACCTGATCGGCATGGACGCCACCGGGGCGCGGCGACGAGCGGATGCGCGGTCAGGGCGCCGACGAGGAGCACGGCGATACCGGCGAGCAGGACCACGAGTGCGACGGGTCGTCGCCGCGGCAGGCTGCGCGCTCTACCTCGCCGGATGGGTCGTCGTCGCCGGTCCGCTGCTGCGCGGAGCCGTGTCGCACCCTCCCACCGGGTTCGCGGCCGCCTCGATCACCGCGGCGATGCTGTGGCTGCTCGGGTCGCTGCTGAGTCTGACGATCGTGCTCGCGACCGGTCCCATGACCCCGGACCGCGCCACCCTGATGACCGTCCCGTTCCTGGCGGGTTTCGCGGCACAGTTGCTGTTCGGGGTGATGAGCCACCTGCTGCCCACACTGATGGGTGGCGGGCCGGCTGTCGTCGGCGCCGGCGTCGACAAGATGAACCGCTGGTGGGTGTGGCGGCTCGTCGTCGTCAACGTCGGGTTGCTGCTGTTCCTGCTGCCGCTCGCGAGCTGGATGCGGGTGGGCGTGTCCGCGATCGTCATGCTCGCGTTCGTGCTGTTCCTGCCCATCATGGTCACCAGCGCCAAAGCCTCGATGGCGGGACGCCGCGCCGTGATGTCGGGCAAGGCTCCGGCCGAGTACACACCCGCACCGCAGCACCGCGGGTTGCAGGCCACCGCGGCCCTCGCATGCCTCGCGCTCGTCGCCGCCGTCACGTCGGGGATCGGCGGCGCCGGTCTCGGATCCGCGGACGTCTCCGCGGGCGTGACCGCGACCGGCAACACCACCGAAGTGCAGGTCCAGATGGTGGGGATGCGCTTCGTCCCCGACCGCATCTCGGTGCCGGCCGGCGACCGACTGGTCCTCACCGTCACCAATTCCGACGATCAGGTCCACGACCTGGTGCTGTCCTCCGGCCACGACAGCGGCCGGATCGGGTCGGGCCAGACCGCGACCGTGGAGGTCGGGGTCGTGGGCACCGACATCGACGGGTGGTGTTCGATCGTCGGGCACCGACAGCAGGGGATGGTCCTGAACATCACCGCGGACGGCGCCTCGGGCGGCGGTGCAGGCGTGCACGATCACGGCTCGGGCGGTGCCCCGGCCGTCGATCTCGCGATCGCCCCGGGCGACGACTTCGTCGCCCGCGATCCGGTGCTCGCGCCGGCACCGGGCGGCACGACCCACCGCTACACGTTCGAGGTCACCGAGGTTCCCGGCGACTACGCGGTCGGTGCGCCCCAGACCATGTGGACCTACAACGGGCGGCCGATGGGCCCGACGCTGCGAGGACGGCTGGGCGACGTCTTCGAGATCACGCTGGTCAACAACGGGGCCATGGGGCACTCCATCGATTTCCACGCCGGAACGGTCGGGCCGGACGAGCCGATGCGCACCATCGAGCCCGGCGAGCAACTCGTCTACCGGTTCCGTGCCGAGCACACCGGAATCTGGTTGTACCACTGCGCAACCGCGCCGAACATGCCCGCGGCGATGTGCACGGCCATCGGCGCGGTCGTGATCGACCCGCCGAGCCTCGCGCCGGTCGACGCCGAGTATCTCGTGGTGCAGTCGGACGTGTATCTCGGCGACGGCGAGGTCGACGCGGACAAGGTCACCGCGGCGACGCCGGATCTGGTGGTGTTCAACGGTTTCGCGGACCAGTACGTGCACCGGCCGCTGCACGCGAAGGTCGGCGACCGGATCCGCATCTGGGTGCTCGACGCCGGTCCGGCCGAGAACATCTCTTTCCACGTCGTCGGAAGCCAGTTCGACACCGTGTACAAGGAGGGCGCGTATCTGTTGCGTCCGGGCGACCCCGATCGCGGCGGGGCCCAGGTGCTCGATCTGGCCGTCGCGCAGGGTGGATTCGTCGAAATGGAGTTCCTCGAACCCGGTACCTACACCTTCCTCAACCACCGGATGTTCGACGCCGAACGCGGCGCGAAGGGCAAGATCGTCGTCGAGTGACGGTTCCGCCACCGGCAGTTGCTCGTCACCGCAAATGCTCACGGATTCGGAATCTGCCCACTCCACACAGCGTGGGCGGATTCGAACCCGGCGCGAGGATCGGTGGCGGGCCGGCCGTTTTCCCGCAGGGCCACCGGGGTACGCGTGGCCGCGGCGGTCCCGGAAGCTCTCGGCGACCCCGATCTGGTGC
>NZ_JADZGH010000252.1:4846-6012 GCF_015865005.1 Rhodococcus sp. CX | reverse complement strand
GGTTGGGTGGGCTCGCGGACCGTCCCACCGAGGACCTGTCCGGCGGGCAGTTGCAGCGGCTGACGCTCGCCGGTGCGCTCGCCCGCCGCCCGGCCCTGCTGATCGCCGACGAGATCACCGCGATGGTCGACGACGCGAGCCGCGGCGCCCTGCTCGACCTGCTCGCCGGCATCGCCCGCGACGGCACGGCCGTCGTGCTCGTCACCCACGTCGAGGGGGAAGCGGCCACGGCTCGTCGCGTCGTCCACCTCGACCGCGGGCGACTCGTTCCCGCGCCCGCGCGGACCGCCCGGGCCGTGACGGTGGCGACCCCACCGGCCGTCGTCGACCCGATCCTCGAACTCCGCGATGTTACCCACACCTACGCCGCCCGGACCCCCTGGGCGCACACCGCGCTGCGGAACGTGACGCTGACGGTCGGTCGCGGCGAGGGGGTGCTCGTGGTGGGTGCGAACGGCTCCGGCAAATCGACCCTCGCCTGGGTACTGGCCGGACTGCACCGGCCCACCGCCGGCACCTGCACGCTGAAGGGCACCCCGACCGCCGATCTGCGCGGCGACATCGGACTGGTGTTCCAGCAGGCGCGACTGCAGCTGCAGCGACCCACCGTCGCCGAGGAGATCTGCGACGTCGCCGGCCTCGACTACATCGACCGCCCGTACGTGGCCGCGGTGCTGCAACGCGTCGGCCTGGGCACGCACCTGGTGGACCGTGCCGTCGACAGGCTCAGCGGCGGCGAGATGCGGCGCGTCGCGATCGCCGCACAACTCACCCGCGCCCCGCGCGTGCTGGTGCTCGACGAACCGCTCGCCGGGCTCGACGACGCCGGCCGCCACGAGCTCGTCGGACTCCTCGGGTACCTGCCCGAGACCGAGCACATGACGATCGTGGTCATCTCCCACGACCTGCACGGCATGGAAGCGGTGTGCTCGCGCACCGTGGTGCTCGATGCCGGCACGATCGTCGACGACCGGACGGTGGCGGCATGAGACGCACCGGCGCGCGAAGCCCGAACCGGAGCACCCGGCGTCCCCTGATCCTGCTGCGCCCGGTGCCACGTGAAACGCCCGTGCACCGGCTGTGGGCCGGCACCAAACTCCTCGCCGCCTCCGCGCTGGCGGTGACGGTCGCGTTCGTGCCGTCGTGGACCGGCCTGCTGGTGCTGG
>NZ_JADZGH010000252.1:4618-4836 GCF_015865005.1 Rhodococcus sp. CX | reverse complement strand
GCGCGGATCCCGCGCGGCGCGGTGCCCACCGTCCCGTGGTGGGTGTTCGCGTCCCTCGGGTTCTTCGCCGTGCTCAGCTCGTTCGGCGGGGGCCTCGACCCGTATGTGCGATCGGTCCTGGTGGGCCTGGCGCTGCTGGTCTGCGCGTCGCTGGTGGGGTGGACGACCCGGCTCGGTGACATCGTCGACACCCTCCCGGTGCTGTTCGCGCCGCTGCG
>NZ_JADZGH010000252.1:0-4455 GCF_015865005.1 Rhodococcus sp. CX | reverse complement strand
GTCCATCCGGGAGGAGTTGCGCATGGTCTTCGCGGCCCGTGCGCTGCGCGGCCGTCCCGGTGTGCCGACCCCGCGCGGGCTGTGGCACCAGGTCGTCGACGCCGTCGGAGCCGTCGTGTCGGTGTCGCTGCGTCAGGTCCGCGACCTCGGCGACGCACTGGCGGTCCGGGGGCGGCGGACCGTGGTGCGGACCCGGCCGCGTCTGGGAATCGGGGATCTCGTGACGGTGGTGGCGGTCGCCGCCGCGTGCACGGTGATGGCCGTCTGGGGATGAGCGATCCGTAGGCTGCCGCCATGCCCGAGATTCGCGTCCTCGACACCGAACCCGATCTCATCGCATCGTCGAACCTGTTCCGCACCGCCATGGTCGGCCTGCCCGCCGTGCCCCCGTACGAGCCGGGGCAGATCCGGGAACTGCTCGAACCAGGGCGCACACTCGGCGCATTCGTCGACGGCGTCATGGTCGGGACCGCGGATTCGGCGACCAGCGGCCTGATCCTGCCCGGTGGCCGGAGGGTGCCGCATGCCGCGGTCACCCACGTCGGGGTCCTGCCCACCCACACCCGCCGCGGGGTGCTCACCGCGCTGATGCGTCACCAGTTGCACGACGCCCGCGACCGCGGCGAGGTGGTCGCGACCCTGCGCGCCTCCGAGGCGACCATCTACGGCCGCTTCGGGTACGGGGTGGCGAGCACGTCGCACACCCTCGAGCTGGACGTGCGGCGAGCGCGACTGCTTCCGTCGGTGGCCGGGGGAGGACCGGTGCGGCTGCTCGAGCCGGGTGCGGTGTGGGACGTGCTGCCGCGGATCGTCGACACGCACCCGTCGACACGGCCCGGCACCATCGACCGCATCCCGCTGTGGTGGCGCGGTCGCGAGTTGATGGCACAGGCCGGTAGCGGGCCGAATTATGTTGCTGTCCACGGTGATCCGGGTTCGGAGGACGGGTTCGTCCGGTACCGGCCGATCGGCACCGACCGCTGGTTCGGCGGCCGCGACCGCACCGTCGTCGTCGACGACTTCTACGCCCCGACCCGCACCGCCTATCTGGGACTGCTCCGGTTCCTGCTCGCGCTCGATCTGGTCGACATCCTCGTGTTCAGCGCCGTGCCGGAGGACGATCCGCTGCCGTGGCTCCTGACCGACCGGCGCGCGGTGCGGTTGCGCAGCGCCGACGACGAGACGTGGCTGCGGATCCTCGACGTACCCGCCGCGCTGGATCACCGGGTCTTCGACGGGGACGCCGCGGTGCGGATCGGGGTCGTCGACGAGCTGCTGCCGGAGAACACCGGCACCTATCGGATCGCCGCGACCGGAAGCTGCCGCACGGACGCCGCACCGCAGGTGGAGGTGGAGGTCGCGACGCTTGCCGCGGCGCTGCTCGGCGGAACCCGATGGCACCGGCTCGACCGTGCCGGACTGGTCCGTGTGCACGACGACTCGGCGCTGCCGCAGCTCGAGCGGTTGTTCGCGACCACTGAGGCGCCGTTCGCCGGGGTGATGTTCTGAGGCGCCGTTCGCCGGGGTGATGTTGTGACGGTGTCCTAACGGATCTCGGTGGCCGGGTCCAGGTGCAGCAGCACCTGGGTGGCGACCCGTGCCCCGCCGAGCGCCCGGGCCGCGCGCTGCGCGGTGTCCTCGGCGCTCGCGGTGAACTCGGCGACGTCGATGTTCGGGTCGGCGTGCACCGTCACCGACAGGGTCGGCAGATGCCGCTCGACGACCGCCCGGCTCCGCACCGACCGCACCCCCGGCAGCGCCGCGAGTTCGGCGGCGACCCCGTCGGCGACGGGGCCGAGTTCGACGCCGAGCGTCGCGTCCGTGACCTGGTCGTAGAGCTGCACGGTGGAGGTGCGGCGCCGCGACAGGTTCACCACGAGCAGCACGATTCCGACGGTCAGGCCCACCGCGACCGCGCCCCACAGCGCCGCCGTCCACCACGGCTGGTCGGGCACGTCGATGACGCGGGGCCGGTCGAGCCGCGCGAGGGAGTCGCGGGTGAACGGCACCCGGCCCACCCACGCCAGGGCGAACGCCCCCAGGCCGAGCAGCGCGAGTCCGACGGCGAACGTCACGAACCGATTGACCAGGACGGTGCGCAGTTTCACCGGTTCACCTTCACGACGAGGGGGATCGGCTCCGCGAGCAGGGCCAGGTTCGGTTCCACCGCGGCCCGGACCGCGGCGGTGAGATCGGCGACCGGGGTTTCGTCCTCCACGGTGATCCGGACGACGGCGCGGCGCCGGTCGACGACGGTGCGGGCGGTCGCCACCCCGCTCAGGGACGACGCGTGGGCACTGCACATGCGGGCCAGGTCGGTGCGCCGCATCCACACCGTCGCGACCGGCCCGGCGACCTGCAACGGTAGGTGGGTGCGGCGCCGCGGTTTGCAGGCGACCGCGAGTAGCACGACCCCGACGGCGACGCACGCCGCGGCGGCCACGGGGATCCACGGCTCCCAGTGCAGCCGCCCGAACCACTCGAAGGAGTTCCGCAGCCACGGTGCGCCGCCGTAGGTGCCCCGCACGATGAGCAGTTCCCGCGCGGCGGTGAACGCCAGGATCAGCGCCGCGACGGCGATGAGCGCCGCCGCGGGAGCAGCGGCCGGGTAGGCGAGCGGCGGCAGCGGCGCGACGACGGGAACGGGGGTGCGCGGTTCCGTGCGGCCGGCGACGATGTCCGATTCGAGGTACTCGACGGGAATCGCCGCGTCGCTGTCCGCGTCCTCGGGGACGGCCGTGGCGGCGACGACCACGTTCAGTTCGTGCACGGACAGGCCGGTGAGTTCGCGCAGTTGCCGTTCCACCGAATCGTGCACGCGGCGGGTGAGCATCGCCGCGTCGTACGGCCATTCGGCGGCGACGTACAGGTTGACGGCGACGGCGTTGCCGCCCGTGGTCACGTCGGCGCGCGGCAGTTCACGGCCGGTGAGGAGGCTCAGACCGCTGCTGCGCCGGACCACACCGGGAACCTGCAGCGCTGCGGCGGT
Source organism: Rhodococcus sp. CX (assembly GCF_015865005.1). Classification (NCBI taxonomy): domain Bacteria; kingdom Bacillati; phylum Actinomycetota; class Actinomycetes; order Mycobacteriales; family Nocardiaceae; genus Rhodococcus; species Rhodococcus sp. CX. The sequence continues at coordinate 1,466 of NZ_JADZGH010000252.1, read as the reverse complement.
GGCGATCCGCGCGACCGCGCGGTCCTTGATGAGGAGCGAACCGCGGTGGCTGCGGGTGTCCTCCGGTGCGGGCTCGGCCGGTGTCTGTGCGTGCGGCTCGGCCGCGGTCTGCGTGTGCTGCTCAGCCACGACCCCGGCTCCTGAGCAGGGCACCGAGGTCGAGCAGGCCGTCGCGGTGTGCGCCGATCGCCATGCCGAGGGCGCCGAGCAGTACCGCGAACAGCAGGCCGCTGAATCCGCCGATGATGCCCGCGATGGCCAGCAGCAGTCCGGCGAGGAGACCGATGACGGTGTTGTTGATGGGCGTGTGGTTCACGGTGCCGCCTCTGTGCGCTCGTAGGGCTCTGTGTGCTCGTCGGTCTGCAGATCCTCGATCGTCACCTGCACCGGCACCGCGACCATCGGGGCGATCCGCGCGTGCACCGCCTCGGCGACCGCGGGCAGATCCGCCGGGTAGCGGGCCACGATGTGCACCGCGCACAGGTCCGCGCCGATCCGGATGCCCTCGATGCGCCGGCCGGGCAGATAGGTCGCGATCTCGCCGAAGACGCCACCGTGCAGTCCCGCGACACCGGGGACCGCGAGCGCGGCCTCGGCGACGCGTTCGGCAAGTTCCGCCGTGGGCGGCGTCCCGGCGATCGTCACTGCACTCGCGGCTTGGCGTCGTCGACGAGACCGGCGGCTTCGTCGGGCAGCACGACGTCGAACACGGTGATGTTGACCTCGGTGACTTCGAGACCGGTCATCCGTTCGACCGCGCCGATCACGTTGTGGCGGATGGCGACCGCGAGTTCGTGCAGTGCCACGCCGTATTCGGCGATGATGCCGATGTCGATCGCGGCCTGCTTCTCACCGACCTCCACGGCGACACCCTGACCGTGGTTGATGCGCGCGCCGGGGATCCGGTCGCGCAGCGCCCCCACGACGCGGGTGGTGCCGGCGCCGACGTCGAACACGCCGCTGATCTCGCGGGTGGCGATGCCGGCGATCTTGGCGACGACGGCGTCGGCGATGATCGTGCGGCCCTGTGTGTCGACGGGGCCGGGCGAGACGCCGGCGCCGAACTGTACGCGGCTGATTCCTGCGCCGCTGTCGCTGGTCATGAAGGACTCCTCGGAAGCGCTGCCGGTGTGTCCGTGGTCGACTCCGTTGTCTGCACGTTGTCCTCGACTCTAGTGACTCCCGGGACCGGATGGGACGCGCGTGGGGCGGTGTTTCCCGGACCGGCTGCCGAAGCGTAGGACTGTCGCCCGTGATCACCGTTTGGTAGAAAAGTTGAACGGTATCGAGGGTGACCGGCGTCACCACTATCGAAGGATGAATACGTGTCGACTGATCATGTGACCGAGGGCGGGACGGGGAGGGTCGTCGTCGTCGGCGCCGGTCTGGCCGGGGTTCGGACCGCCGAGGAGCTGCGGCGGGCCGGATTCGACGGTGAGATCGTCCTGGTCGGTGCGGAGCCGCAC
>NZ_JADZGH010000251.1:118086-118755 GCF_015865005.1 Rhodococcus sp. CX | reverse complement strand
ACCCCTGCCAGGGTCGTCGCCCAGTAGTCGAGCTGACGGTGCGCCGCCGAGCCGGGTTCGGTGTGGTCTCCGAGGAACTCGTGCTGCCGGCGTGCATAGTCGCGGTAGGTCACCGGCAGCGGTTGCCAGGTCGGCGGCGTTCCGCCCACGCGAGCCCGGTAGGCGGTCTGCAGGTCGGCGAGCAGGGGCCCGACGGAGGCACCGTCGAATGCGATGTGATGGACCGCAGCGACGAGGATGCGATCGTCGCGGGCGACGTCGAGCAGGCGGATGCGCAGCGGTGGTTCGGTATCGAGGTCGAACGGCGCGGTGAGCGTCTCGGTGACGGCCCGATCCGGGTCCGATGTCGAAATATGTTCGAGGACAGGATAATCCACGAGTGCGAAATTGCCGTCGGGATAGGCGGTGCGCAGGATCTCGTGACGGTCGCACAGATCGCGCACGGCCGTAGCGAGGGCATCGACATCGAGGTCGCCGGTCACGCGCAGGACCACCGGGACGATGTAGCGCGCGTCGGGCTCGGTACGCGACAGCAGCCACAGGCGTCGCTGGGCGGGGGCGATCGGCACCGGGCCGGTCGTGTCGGCGCGCCGCAGCGGCGGCGGCACCGGTCCGGTGGTGACGTGGGCGGCGAGCGCGGCGAGGGACGGCGCCTCGAGGACCGCCCGC
>NZ_JADZGH010000251.1:114760-117964 GCF_015865005.1 Rhodococcus sp. CX | reverse complement strand
GGCGGCGAGAACGACCGCGCCGAGGGAATCGCCTCCGGCGGCGATGAATCCGCGGTGCGCGGCCGGACGGATGCCGAGCACGTCCTCGGTGATCGTGACGACCAACTTCTCGGCGGCGGTCGATTCGGGTTCCGCGACCTCGACTGCTGCCGTGTCGAGCCCGGCCAACGCGGCGAGATCGAGTTTGCCGTTGGGGGTGACGGGCAGCTGCGGCACCACCCGCACTCGTGACGGCATACGTTGTGGCGGAACAATTTCCGCGATCGCGGCGGTGACCTCGTCGGCGGTGACGCCGGTGGCGGCGAACGCGACGAGCGCATCGTCGACCGCGACGACGGCAGCCTGCCGGACGCCGTCCACGCCGAGCAGCGCAGCCTCGAGCTCGCCGGGTTCGATACGGACCCCACGGATCTTCAGCTGCCGGTCGGTCCGGCCGAGATACGCGAGGGTTCCGTCGGCGCGGCGGTGCACGCGGTCCCCGGTGCGGTACATCCGTTGCCCGCCGGCCGCCGCGACGAACCGTTCCGCGGTGAGAGCCGGGGCGTCGAGGTAGCCGAGCGCCAACCCGGCGCCCGCGAGATAGAGCTCACCGACCGCGCCATCGGGCACCGGGCGCAGGCGCGCGTCCAGAACGTGTGCGGTCGTGCCGGGAATCGGCTCGCCGATCCCGGCCGCCCCGTGACCGTCGATTTCCGTGAGGGTCGCGACGATCGTCGACTCGGTCGGCCCGTACGCGTCGAGCATCAGCCGGCCCGCGGCCCAGCGTTCGGCGAGCGGGGCGGGAAGGGCTTCACCGCCGGATGCAACGACCCGCAGGTCGGGCAAACCGGCCGGATCGAGGGTGCCCAGCACCGTCGGCGTCGACAGGTAATGGGTGATGCGTTCCTCGCGCAACAGCCGGTGCAGGTCCTGCCCGGCGTACACGTCCGACGGTGCCACGACGAGGGTGGCGCCGGTGGTGTGCGCGAGCAGCACCTCGAGCAGCGCCGCGTCGAACGCCGGGTGGTATCCCTGCAGCACCCGGTCGCCGGGGCCGACGCGGTAGCGAGCCGCGGCCTCGGCCGCCAGCGGTGCGAGTCCCTCGTGGGTGACGGCGACCAGTTTGGGGGCGCCCGTCGAACCCGACGTCGCCACGATGTACGCGACGTTCGGCGGGCAGGTGGTGGCGGCCGCGGATCCCGTGAAGGCGGCGCCGGTCTTGGTCGCCGCCCACAGGGCGCGGATACGGTCGGCGCTGCGTGTCTCGCCGAGCGTGACGACGCTGCCGGGACCGATTCCCGTGGCACACCATTCGGCGGCGAGTGCATCGGACGCGGCGTCCAATTCCCGGTACGTGAGCGCGATTCCGTCTCCGCGCACGGCCTCTCGTGCGGGGTGGGCCGCGGCCGCCGCGCGCAGGAGGTCGGCGAGGAGGCGCGGCGCAACCGGCGCGCCACCGGTCAGTGGCGGGGCGGCGACGTCGAACGGTACGTCGCCGACAGATGCGTGCGGATCGTCCACGAGCCCGGCGAGCACGGCGGTGAACCGCCGGGCCAGCGTCCGGGCCGTGGCGTCGGCGAACCGGGATCGATCGAACCGCAGCGTCGCGAGGTATCCGTCACCGCTCGGGGCGAAGGTGAACTGGAGGTCGAATTTCGTTGTGTCGTCAACGATTTCGCGCGCTGCGATGGTGAGATCCCCGAGCTGCGCGTGGCCGGGATCGAAGTCCTGCATCGCCAGCGCCACCTGCGGCGGCGGTCCCGTGAGCATTCCGGCGAGTTGCTCGTAGGGCACCGTCGCGTGATCGAGGGCCGCGACGTCGAAGGCACGGACCGCTTCGACGAGTTCGGTGAACGACCGGTCGGGAGCCACTGCGGTGCGCAGGATCAGGGTCTCGACGAACGGTCCGACGAGGTCGTCGAGTTGCGCCCAGCGGCGGGTCGACACGACGGCGGCGACCGCGACGTCGTGCTGGGCACCGACGCGGGCCAGCAGCACCGACAGCGCGGCGTGCACGACCATGAACTCGGTGGCGCCCGTCGTGCGGGCGAGCGACGCGACCGCGTCGCGGACGGGGGCCGGAACGGCGAATTCGATCGTCCCCGCGACCGGCTCGCCGCCGGTGTGGTCGGTGGGGAGTTCGGTAACGGTCAGTCCGTCGAGGGCGCGCTGCCAGTGGTCGACGTCCGCGGCGGGAATTCCGCGCGCGTGCTCCCAGAGCGCGTAGTCGGCGTACTGCAACGGCAGCGGTAGCCACCGGGGCGCGTGCCCGGCGGTGCGGGCGAGATAGGCCTCGGCCAGATCCCCGAGCAGCGGTCGCAGCGACGCACCGTCCGCCAGGGAATGGTCGACGTCGAGATGCAGGACGTGCAGGTCGTCGCCGAGCCGTTCGAGCTCCACCCGGATCGGGGTGTCGGATCGGCCCGCGGTCGTCGGCGCGCGGCCGGAATCGCGGGATCGCACGACCACCGAGGGACGTTCGTGTACCTCCTGATGCACGTCCGTGCCGGCCACGACGTATCGGGTCCGGAGGATCTCGTGCCGGTCCAGCACGTCGCCGATCGCGGCGTCGAGAGCGACCGGGTCGAGCGGGCCGCCGAGCCGGATCTCGGCCCGTAACCGGTACGCCCCGGGGTCGAGGCGGCCGAGTCCCCACAGGCGTCTTTGGGCGCGGCTCAACGGGATGAGCGACGGCCGGGGCGCCACCGCGACCGGTCCGGCAGCGACGTCGAACCCTCCCGCATCGATCGCCGCGGCGAGCGCCTCGACGGTGGGATGGTCGAACACGGTGCGCAGCGGCACGGCGATGCCGGTCTCCTCACGCAGCCGTCCCACCAGGACCGTGGCCAGCAGCGAGTTCCCGCCGACGGCGAAGAAGTCATCGTCACGTCCCACCGGCGCGCTGCCCCCGAGGACGTCGGCGCAGACACGGGCCACGAGGGATTCGGTTCCGGTCCGCGGCGCGGAGCCACCGCGGCGGGCCGATGCCGGCAGCGCGGCCACGTCGAGTTTGCCGTGCGATGTGAGCGGCAGCGCGTCGAGGGTGACGACGACGGACGGAATCAGGTGACCGGGCAACGTCCGAGACAACCGGGACCTGGCCTGCCCGGCGTCGACGTCCGCCGGGACGACGTACGACACGAGCGCCCCGTCGCGCACCACGGTCGCGGCCTGTTCGACCCCCGCGAGGCGACGCAGCGCGGCATCCACCTCGCCGGGTTCGAT
>NZ_JADZGH010000251.1:112956-114593 GCF_015865005.1 Rhodococcus sp. CX | reverse complement strand
CCGACCGTGGTCGGTCGCGACGAAACGCTCCGCGGTCCGCCCCGGTGCCCCGCGATAGCCCTGGGCGAGCCGCTCCCCCGACAGATACAGCTCACCCACCACTCCGACGGGCACCGGCCGCAGCCGGTCGTCCAGCACCACGGCCGCGACACCGCGCACGGGGTGACCGATCACCGGTGTGTCCCCGGGCGTCAGCGGCGCCGAACAGGTCGCGAAGACCGTGGCCTCGGCGGGACCGTAGCCGTTGTAGAGCGCACGGCCGGTACCCCACCGGGCGACCGCTTCGGCGGGGACCGTCTCGCCGCCGAGCATGAGCACCCGAAGATCCGGGAGGTCACGGGCGGGCAGGCTCGCGAGCACGGACGGCGTGAGGCACGCATGCGTGATGCGTTCGCGGGCAAGCAGATCGCCGAGACCCGCGCCGCCGTAGCTGTCCGGGCCGGCCACCACCAGCGTCGCACCGGCCGTGCCCGCAACGAGCAGTTCGAGCACTGCGGCATCGAAACTCGGTGCGGCGACCTGCAACACGCGATCGCCCGGTCCCGCCGCGAAACGCTCGGTGAGGTCCGCGACGAGTGCCGCGACCGCGCGGTGGCCGATCGTGACCCCCTTCGGATTTCCGGTGGTACCCGAGGTGAACACGAGGTAGGCGGGCGCGTCCGGGTGCGGCTCCGGAACCTCGGCGGGTTCGGCGGCGACCGCGCCGGTCTCGTGGACGCCGAGCCACTGCACCGATGACGGCAACGAGTCCTTCTGCGCTGCAACCCCGTACATCACGCCGTCGAGCATCGCGGCGAGCCGTCCGGTGGGTTGTGCCGGATCGACGAACATCGGCGCGGCACCGAGGCGGGCGATGCCCCATGTCGCGACGACCGTTTCGAGCGACCTGGGCAGGGCGCACACGACGACGTCCCCGGTTCGGGCTCCGGCTGCCCGGAGCCGGGCCGCGAGATCTTCGGCTCGGTCGAGCAGCTGGGGGTAGGTCAGCTCCCGCGACCCGTCGCGCACCGCGCCGCCGGCGCCCGCGCGCGCGGCGCCGGCGGCGAACAACTGCCACAGCGAGTGCGGCTGCGGCGCAGCCGGTCCCACCGCCGGGGCCGACGCGGCGCGTTCCCGGGCGGAGAGCAGGTCGATGTCGTCGATCCGCGTCTCCGGATCCGCGACGACCGCACGCAGGATCGTGTCGAAGCGCTCCGCGAACGTCGCGACCGTATCGTCGTCGTAACAGTCTGCTGCGCAGGCGAATTCCAGCTCGATACCGGTCGCGGTCTCCGTGACCGTGAGCTGCACGTCGAACTTCGCGTGGTCGTCCGGACCCGGCGCGACCGTCACGGCGACACCGGGCAGGACGACATCCGCGACGGCCGGGCGGCGGTGCGACAGCGCCACCTGGAACAGCGGGTGACGTGCCGCCGTGCGCGGCGGATCGAGCCGCTCGACGAGTGTCTCGAACGGCGCGTCCGGGTGGGTGTAGGCGTCGACATCGACGGCACGGACCTGGGCAAGCAGATCCGCGAACCGCACCCCGGGCTCGACCCGGGTGCGCAGCACGAGGGTGCCCGCGAACATCCCGACGACGTCGTCGAGCCGCGGATCCGACCGCCCCGCGACGACGGTGCCGATCGGGATGTCGCGAC
>NZ_JADZGH010000251.1:111544-112881 GCF_015865005.1 Rhodococcus sp. CX | reverse complement strand
CGGCACCGTGCCGGACCAGCAACGTCGCGAGGGCCGCGTGCACCACCATGAACACGGTGGCGTCGTGGTCGCGTCCCAGCCGGACCAGCTGCCCGCTCAGGTCCCTGTCCAGGAGCAGCCGGTGAACGGCGGCACGGCCGCTCGCATGGGCGGGGCGCGGACGGTCGCCGGGCAGGGTGACCTCGTCGGGCAGATCGGCCAGGACACGTAGCCAGTGCTCGACCTCACCGTCGGCGATCGCGTGCTGCCATCGCGCGAAATCGGTGTACTGCAGGGGCAGCGGCTCGAACCGCGGGTGGTGACCGTCGTCGCACGCGGTGTAGGCGGTGACGAGATCGCGCAGCAGCGGCGTGAGCGACCATTCGTCGGCGGCGATGTGGTGGACGACGACGACGATCACGTGCCGCTCGGCCGCGAGGCGCAGCAGCCGCATCCGCACCGGCAGGTCGATGGTGAGATCGAATCCGGCAGAGCAGAGTTCGTGTATCAGCCGCTCCGATTCCCCGCCCGGGGCGGCGATCGTCTCGAAGGGCGGACGCGGTACCGGCGACAGAATCTGCCGGTCGGCCTCGGGATGGACCGTGCGCAGCGTGCGGTGCCGATCGAGGACGTCGGACACCGCGGCGGCCAACGTCGAGCGGCCCGTCGAGGTGCAACACGAACGGCAGGTTGTACGCCGCCGAAGCAGGATCGAACCGGTTGACGAACCACAGCCTCCGCTGCGCCGGTGAGAGAGGCGCCGGAGCGTCACCACCGGCAGTCATCGGGATCCGTGTGCGTCCCCGGCCGGCACGCTCGGCGACGCGCTCGGCGAGACCCGCGACGGTCGGGTCGTCGAAGACGTCGCGGACGGTGACGTCGGCGTCGGCGATGCCGCTGAGGCGCCCGGCGAGACGGCTCGCGAGCAGGGAGTTGCCGCCGAGGTGGAAGAAGTTGTCGTCGGCGGCCGGAACGACCTCGGATCCGGTGTCGCGCAGCAGTTCCCGGATCACCCATGCCACGAGTTCCTCAACCGGTCCGCGCACCGCCCGGCCGCAGGAAGAGGAGACACCGGGTTCCGGCAGGGCCGCGCGATCCAGCTTCCCGTTTCCGGTGAGCGGCAGCGCGTCCAGCACGACCGCGGCGGACGGAACCAGGTACTCGGGCAGGGTGCGGCGGACCTCGCGCAGCGCATCGGCAGCGGATCCGCCGACCAGATAGGCGACGAGCCGATCGTCGCGCAGGATCACCGCGGCCGCCGTGACGCCCGGGCAGCGCAGCAGGGCCGCTTCGATCTCACCGGGCTCGATGCGGTAGCCGCGCAGCGTGATCTGCTGGTCGGCGCGTCCGAGGTGGTA
>NZ_JADZGH010000251.1:106205-111369 GCF_015865005.1 Rhodococcus sp. CX | reverse complement strand
GTCCCCGGTCCGGCGGGCCACGTCGCCGGTCCGGTAGCGGCGCGCGCCGCCGGGGGCGGCGACGAACCGCGCTGCGGTCGCGGCCGGACGCCCGCGATAACCGCGAGCGAGCTGGTCGCCGGCGATGTAGATCTCGCCGGTGCTGCCGGGAAGTACCGGGCGCAGGGCGGCGTCGAGCAGGTGCATCCCGACACCGGGCAGCGGTGCACCGACACCCGGCGTCACGGCCGGACCGCACGTGACGTGGACGGCGGTTTCGGTGATGCCGTACATGTTCACCATCACGAGTTCGGGCCGCTGCTGTTGCCAGGATCGGGGCAGCTCGGGGTCGAGCGGCTCCCCACCGAAGACGACCACGCGCAGCGATTCCGGAGGCGCGGTGGCCGCGCTCAGCTGAACGAAAGCCGTCGGTGTCTGATTGAGCACGGTGACCCCGTGCCGCTCGAGCAGGGCCGCGAACACCGCGGGATCCCGGGCGGTGAGGTGATCGACCACGACGAGACGTCCGCCGGTGATCAAAGCGCCCCACATCTCCCACACGGAGAAGTCGAAGGCCGGTGAGTGGAACATCGTCCACACGTCCGACTCGCCGAATCCGAAGCGGGAGATCGTCGCAGCGAACACGCTCAGCGCGCTGCGGTGGGTGACGAGCACTCCCTTGGGGGCGCCGGTGGACCCGGAGGTGTAGATCAGGTAGGCGCCGTGGTCCGGATCCGCGGATGCGTCGTGGTCGCCGTCCTGCACGAGGGCGGCGGACGGGTCGAGCGTCGGAATGCCTCCGGCCGCGCGGAAACCACTGTCGCACACCACCAATTCGGGACGGGCATCGTCCAGCAGTGCGCGCAGCCGGGCGTCGGGATGGGTGACGTCGATCGGCAGGTACACCGCCCCGCACCGGGCGACCGCGACGATCGCGACGACCAGGTCGACGGTTCGGGGCAGGGCGACCGCGACCACGTCCTCCGGTCCGATGCCGCGCTCGGCGAGCAGCGCAGCCAGTGCACCGGATCGCGCCCGCAGTCGGGCGTAGGTCAGTGCGGCGCCCTCGTCCACGACCGCGACCGCCTCCGGTGTCGCGGCGGCACGGCGGAGGAAGAGTTCGGGCAGCGACCGGCCGTCCGGACGCGGAGCCCGTTCGCTCTCCGGTTCGGCGACCGGACCTCGCGGATCGACCGCTCCGACGGCCGTCGTCGGGTCCGCCGTCACGATCTCGAGGATGCACACCAACCACGCCGCCCACGCCGTGACGGTACCGGCGTCGAACAGGCCGGACGCGTAGGTGAGCGTGCCGTTCAACCCCGCGGGAGCCCCGGTCTCGGACGACGTCTCGCGCAGGGTGATCTCCACGTCCACCCGTGCGGTGTCGGGGAGGATCTCGCGCACGGTCGCGAGGCCCGGAACGGTGCGGGTGCCGGTGTCGAAGGACTCGTAGGCGAGGATCACCTGGATCAGGGGATGGTGGCCGGTCGCGGAGTGGCCGACCGTGTCGACGATGCGATCGAACGGGACGTCGGCGTGGGCGAATGCCTCCAGATCGACGCGGCGCACCTCGGTCAGCAACCCGGCGAACGTCTCCCGTGGATCGACGGTCAGCCGCAGTGGGACCGTGTTCACGAACATGCCGACGACGTCGTCGAGCGCCGCGTCGGTGCGGCCGGAGACAGGGGTGCCGACGACGACGTCGTCGGTGGCGGCGAGTGACGCCAGCAGCAGTGCCAGGGCCGCGTGCACGATCATGAAGGGCGTGACATCGTGGGCGCGAGCGAGTTTCGCCACCGCGGAATGCAATTCGAGGGGGACGTCGAATTCGATGTGGCCGGCACCGGTGTCGGCACCGATCCGAGGGCGGTCGGTGGGCAGTGGGAGCAGGGGCGGGACACCGCCGAGGATTCGCGCCCAGTAGGCGAGTTGTCGTGCGCCGAGGCCGTCCGGGTCCGTCGGTGCGCCCAGCGTCCGGTGCTGCCAGCGCGCGTAGTCGGCGTAGGTCACCGGTAGGGGCGTCCAGCCGGGGGCGACTCCCGCGCGGCGTGCCGTGTAGGCGGCGACGGCGTCGCGTCCCAGCGGTCGCAGGGACAGCCCGTCGCCGGCGATGTGGTGCAGCACCACGACCAGGCGATCCCGGGTGCCGGTGCGGTACAGGCGGATACGAACAGGCGGTTCGGTCGTCAGGTCGAAGGGGCGCCGCGCGAAGTCGGCGATCTCGTGGTCCGGGTCTGCCGCCTCCACGGGAGCGAGCTCGACCGGGATCTCGGGCAGCACGTGCATGCGCGGGCCGTCCGGTCCGTCGGGATGGACGGTCCGCAGGGTCGCGTGCCGGTCGACGACATCGGCGACGGCGGCCTGCAGGGCACCGAGGTCGACGTCGCCGTCGAGTTCGGCGACGAACGCTATGTGGTCGCCGCCGGCACCGGCTGCGGTGTCGACACGGTTGACCAGCCACATGCGTTGCTGTGCGGGGGCGAGTGGTTGTGGGGCGTCGTCGATCTCGCTGACCAGCGGGACGCGCTGTTCCGCTGCGGTGTTCGTGATCGCCTCGGCGAGGTCCGCGACGACCGGGTTCTCCAGGATCTCGCGTACTCCGATGCGCCGTCCGACGATGCCGGCGAGCCGCGCCGCCAACTGGGTCGCGATCAGCGAGTTCCCGCCGAGCGCGAAGAAGTCGTCGCCCGGTGCGACGGTCGGCACGTCGAGCACGTCCGCGACGACCGTCGCGACGAGATGCTCGGTGACCGTGCGGTATCCGTCGCCGTCGGATGTGACCGCGATGTCCGCGACCGGCAGAGCCGCGCGGTCGATCTTGCCGGTCGAGGTCAGCGGCATCGCGTCGAGGACGGTGACCGTGGTCGGCACCATGTGCCGCGGCAGCCGTGCCGCGACGTGCTTCCGGATCGCCTTCGGGTCGACGTCGCCGGAACCCGTCACGAATGCGGCGAGCCGTCCCTCGTGTGCGATCGTGACGGCTGTGGTGATCTGCGGATGCGCGGCCAGGACTGCGTCGATCTCGCCGGGTTCGATGCGGAATCCGCGGATCTTGATCTGCTGGTCGGCGCGCCCGACGAACTCCAGCACCGGTCCCGGGTCGCCGTGTGGGGACCAGCGGACGAGGTCACCGGTGCGATACATGCGTCCGCCGCCGAAGGGATCGGCCGTGAACCGTTCCGCCGTCAGGGCGGGCGCATCGAGATAGCCGCGGGCCAGGCCCGCCCCGACCAGGTACAGCTCGCCGGTGACACCGATCGGGACGGGCCGCAGACGCCGGTCCAGCACGATCGGGGTGACGCCTTCGAGCCCCGTCCCGAGGTTCAGCGGTTCACCGGGCGTCAGCGGCGGGCTGGCGGTGGCCAGCACGGTGGTCTCGGTCGGTCCGTAGACGTTCAGCACGGTGCGGCCCGGTGCCCAGCGCGCCGCGGTCTCCGTCTGCCACGCTTCGCCGCCGACGGCGAGGACCCGCAGGTCGTCGAGACCGGCCGGGTCGAGGCGGGCCGGCACGGACGGTGTCGTGAACCAGTGCGTGATCCGCTCTGCCCGAAGCAGTTCCAGGAGTTCGTCACCACCGAATACGTCGTCCGGTGCGACCACGAGGGTTCCGCCGGAGGCGAGCGCGAGAAGGTACTCGAGCACCGAGGCGTCGAATGCGGGGGCCGCGAAGTGCAGCACCCGTGCGTCCGGCGCCGGCCGGAACCGCTCGACCAGCGACCGTGCCAGCGGCGCCAGTCCGCGGTGGGTGATCACGACGCCTTTCGGCCGACCCGTGGACCCCGAGGTGTACACCAGGTAGGCGGCGTGGTCGGGATGCACGGGGCGTGTCCGGTCCGCGTCGGTGATCTCGCGCATGCATCCGTGCGTGACGAACGGGATCGATTCGATCCCCGCCGGGACCGGGGTGCCCGGGTCGCTGATCGCGTGCCGGACGCCGGAAGCGGCGAGGAGTTCGGCGATCCGCGGGGCGGGCTGGCCCGGGTCTACGGGTACGAACGCGGCACCCGTCAGCGCGATCGCGGCGATCGCGAGCACCGACTCGATCGAGCGGGGCAGCAGCACCGCCACACGGTCCTCCGGCCCGATTCCCCGGCCGAGCAGTTCCCATGCCAGCGGTCGTGCCGCGGAACGGATTTCGACCGGTACTCCACCGGGAGCTGCCACCCGCGCCGGGTTGTCGCCGAGCAGTTGCGCCAGGGTTGCGACGGGACCGGCCGGTGCGAGCACGACCGGTACGGCACCGAGGTCGATGTCGCCGACGGCCTCCGTGGGGTCGGCGGCCACTGCACTGATCACGGTGCCCAGTCGCTGCACCCATCGCGTGACCGTGTCCGGTTCGAACAAGGCGCTGTCGTACACGAGACGCCCGGCGAGCGCACCGTCGCCGGTTTCGCGGACGTCGAGTTCGATATCGAAACGTGCTCGTACGGAGGGGAATTCCTGCACTCTCACGTCGAGTCCGGGAAGCACCGGGTCGGTGTGCGGCAGACTGTCGTAGCTCAGCATCACCCCGAGCGGACCGAACCCGACACTCTCGACGACCTGATCGAACGGCACGTTCGCGTGGGTGAATGCCTCGACGTCGGTGGCACGGACATCGGCGAGCAGGGCGGTGAAGGGCGCCTCGGGGTCGACGGTGACGCGCAGGGCGACGGTACCGACGAACATCCCGACCAGACCGGCGAGGTCGGGATGATCGCGGCCGGCGACACCGGTACCGACGACGACTTCTCGCTCCCCCGTCCACGCGGACAACCACACGGCGACGGCGGCGTGCACGGCCATGAAGGTCGTCGCGTCGTACCGGGCCGCGAGCGTCCGGAGCGCGGCGACCCGGCGGGCGGGCACGGTGAACTCGACGGAGGCCGGAGCTCCGGGCGTTCCGGTACGGGGACGGTCGGTGGGCACCGAAGGCGCGGAATCGAGCCCGGCCAGAGCGTCTTTCCAGTACTCGAGTTCGCGATATGCGAGAGCGGCCGGGTCGGCGGGGTCTCCGAGCCGGTCCCGGTGCCGGCGCGCGTGGTCGTGGTAGTGCAGCGGCAACGGGGTCCACGGCGGGGCGTCACCGCAGCGCCGCGCGGAATACGCGGTGGCGAGATCCACCGTCAGGGGAAGGAACGATGCACCGTCCACCGCGACGTGGTGCGCGACGACGACGAGCACGTGCCGGTCCGGACCCGTTCGC